>JAYTQX010000363.1:0-14142 GCA_043746455.1 Pseudomonadota bacterium | reverse complement strand
GGCGTTCTTCTCGCCGATCAGGCTGCCGCCGATGCTGATGCTGGCACCGACCGACTGATTGCCGATCTCGAAGATCTGCTCGTCGAACTTGCGGCACAGAGTCTGCGCGAGCTGGCGCGTCGAATCGGTGTCGCGTCCGCGGACGAGGACGGCGAAGGTGTGCTCGCTCAAACGGAAGGCCAGATCCGTCGTGTCAAGATTGCGTCGCAGCAGGTTGGCCATATCGCCGAGCAGCAGGTCGGCATTGCCGATGCCGATCGTGTCGAGCAGCTTGCGGAAGTTGTCCGGTTCGACCAGCAGCAGGAATTGATCGGAGGCGCTGCTGCCGGCCGCGGCGATCATGCGATCCAGTTCGGTCAAGCCGTATTGGCGGTTGTACAGATCGGTGACCAGATCCTTCGAGCGCAGCGCGTCGATTTCCATCTCGAGTTCGGCGCTGGTGGTCTGCTGGCGCAGCACCACCTGCTGGCAGGGTTCGCCTTCGGAGCTGGCGCTGGTGAATTCCATCACTGCGGCGAACGTCTCGCCGTTCGAGCGGCGCACTTTAACATCGAGTTTCGGCGGCGGCTTTTCGCCCTTGGAGAGGTTCTTGAGCAGCTTGCGGAATCCGGTCGCGCTCTCCGGCGCGATCATGTCGAGGATCGAGACGCCCTCGATTTCGGCAAAATCCGAGTAGCCGAAAATATCCAGGTAGGCCTTGTTAGCGTGCACATGCATGCCTTCGTGCACGTAGGCGATCGGGTCGCGCGAGGACTCGAGCAGTGCGTCGCAGCGGCGCTCCGACTCGCGCAGGCTCGCCTCCAGCCGGCGCACGCTGCGGCGCATGTTGAGGCTGTCGAACTCACGGCGAATCACCGCGACGAACTGCTCGGTGCGTGTGCGCAGGGCGACCGCGTTGGCGCCGTCGCGCAATGCGTTCGAGATCTCGTCTTCGTTCAGCGCGTCGAGAATCGCGATCAGGCCGATATCCTTGCCGCCGCGACTGGCCGCCTGCGCGACCTCCGCAAGTGGCAGCGAAGCGGAGATGCTGACCAGGATCAGGTCCGGTGTCTGCGCCTGCAGCAGAGTGTCGAGCTCGGCGGCATCGCGTGCAAGCACCGCGCGCACGCCGATGCCGGCATTGCGCAGCATGCTTGAAAGTCGCTCGGCGTCTTCCAGCGAATCGTCGATCAGCAGCAGCTTGATGGCTTCGGCAGCTTTGCTCATTGGGCGATGTGGCTCATGCGGTGATCGTCCCCCTGGAAGTAAATCCGGACTGCGCAGACGCAGGGCCCGGAATTGCAGACGCGATCCGTGTTGTACGCGAATCCCGCGAACTGTGCCAGACGCGGCCGGCGCGATGCGCGACCGGCGTCACAAGGGCAGCTTGTAAGGCGCCCCGGCGACCTCGCGCACCAGGCGCGGCAGCAGATATCCGGGCAGGCGCGCACGCAGATCGTCGACCAGCTCGCGGGCCCGTTCGTCAGGCACCGCAAAGTGCGCTGCGCCCGCGACCTGATCGAGCTGATGCAGATAATAGGGCAGGACACCGCAGGCGAACAAACGCTCCGACAGCGCCGCGAGTGCGTCGGCGCTGTCGTTGACGCTGCGCAGCAGCACGGCTTGATTCAGCAGAGTCGCGCCCGTCGCGCGCAGGCGCGCGCAGGCAGCGGCGACGTCGGCGTCGAGTTCGTTCGCGTGGTTGGCATGCAAGACGATGGCGACAGGCCAGGGCATGCCGGCAACCCAGCGCAGCAACTCGTCGTCGACGCGTTCGGGTAGTACCACGGGCAGGCGCGTGTGGATGCGCAGGCGGGTGAGATGCGGGATCGTTGCCAACGCGTCGGTGAACTCGGCGAGCTTCGGCGTCGCCAGCGACAGCGGATCGCCGCCGGAAAGGATCGCTTCACTGATCGAGGCATCGGCGCGCAGATGTTCGACCGCCTCCTGCCAGCCATTCGCCGCCGCGGTTTCTTCCGCGTACGGGAAATGCCGACGGAAGCAATAGCGGCAGTGCACACCGCAGGAGCCCGTGGCGATCAGCAGGGCACGGCCCGCGTATTTGTGCAGCACGCCGTTGGCTGCGCGCGCGGCAAGATCGCCGACTGCATCGCGAGTGAATCCCGGTACGTCGCCCAGCTCGGCGGCCTGCGGCAGCACCTGCAACAGCAGCGGATCGCGCACGTCGCCGCGCCGCATGCGGGCGACGAAACCGCGCGGCACACGCAGCGCGAAACCCGTGTCGGCATTCGGCAGCAAGGTGTCTGCGAGATGGCCGAGATCGAGCAACGTGAGCAATTCAAGTGGGTCCGTGATCGCTTCGCGCCAGAGTTTCTGCCAGCGACCGCGTGCGGAATTGCGCACCTCGCTGAAATTTTCAGCGGCGGCGTACTGCGCGGGACGGGGGCTTGCGGTTATCATTGGCGTTCTGATCGCCGGCGTGTCCGGCTTCTTTATTCCATTTTAGCCGCATTCGAGTGTGGCTCGTTGCACAACGGAGCAAGCAAGATGGCCAGCTATGGCATGAACGACGTCAAGAACGGCATGAAGATCATCGTGGACGGCTATCCGTGCACGATCGTGGATACCGAGTACGTCAAGCCGGGCAAGGGCCAGGCTTTCACGCGCGTGAAGTACCGCAACATCAAGACCGGCCGCGTCGTCGAGCTGACGATGAAGTCGACCGATTCGCTGGAACCGGCCGACGTGCTCGATCAGGATATGGAATATCTGTACAGCGACGGCGAATTCTGGCATTTCATGCACCAGGACACGCATGAGCAGATCGCCGCCGACAAGAATGCGATGGTCGACGCAGAGAAGTGGCTCAAGGGCAACGAGATCTGCATCGTCACCCTGTGGAACGGCGCGCCGTTGACCGTGAGCCCGCCGAACTTCGTCGAGCTGAAGATTGTCGAGACCGATCCCGGCGTCAAGGGCGACACCGCCGGCAGCGGCGGCAAGCCGGCCAAATTGGAAACCGGCGCCACGGTGCGCGTGCCGTTGTTCGTGCCGAATGGCGAAATCGTCAAGGTGGATACGCGCACGGGCGAATATGTGGGAAGGGTGAAGTGACGATTTGGTTCGCGATTGCGTAGCAAGCGCGATTCACCAAATCGTCATCCCGGCAGGGAATGCCGGACTGCGGAGGCAGGATGCCGAAGCGAACATTCGCAGAGCGAATGACCCGGAGGGCGAGCCGCGGATGCGGCGAGTCATCCAGAAGCCAAGGAAGGCAGACCTCGAAGTAATTGCAAAATTGCATCCATGCAGTCTGGGTTCCGGCACTCCCTGCCGGAATGACAAAGTAACAGTTCCGCAGTCCTCATGTTTAATCAATCATTGACAGTCGACACTATCCTCGAAGCGCGCTGGGTCATCCCCGTCGAACCGCATGGCCTAGTGCTCGATCAGCATGCGGTTGCGCTTGCCGGCGATACGATCGCGGAAATCTTGCCGATCGCGGCAGCGCGGGAAAAGTATACCAGTGCAACGCGCGTCGATCTTTCCGAGCACGCGTTGATCCCCGGACTGATCAACGCGCATACGCACAACCCGATGGTGCTGATGCGCGGCATCGCCGACGATCTACCGCTGATGACCTGGCTGCACGAACATATCTGGCCTGCGGAAGCCAAGGTCGTCGGTACAGAGTTCGTGCGCGACGGCGTGGAACTGGCAATCGCCGAGATGCTGCGCGGCGGCACCACCTGCTGCAGCGAGAATTACCTGTTTCCCGACGCGCAGGCAGCGACGTACCTCAAGCATGGGTTTCGCGCGGTCGTCGGCCTGCCGTTTATCGAGTTCCCGACGCCGTGGGCAAAAAGCCGCGACGAATACTTCGACAAGAATCTCGCCGTGCACGACGAATTTCTCGGCGAGGCGCTGGTCACCACCACGCTGGCGCCGCACGCGCCATACACGGTATCGAACGAGGCCTTCGAGCGCATTCGCCTGATGTCGGATCAGCTCGATCTGCCCGTGCATATCCACGTGCACGAAACCGCGCAGGAAGTCGACGACAGCAAACGCGACCACGGCATGCGTCCGCTGGCGCGCATGGCCGCGTTGGGTCTGGTCAACGATCATTTGATCGCCGTGCATATGACCCAATTACTCGACAGCGAAATCGCACAACTCGCCGAAGCGGGTTCGTCGGTCGTGCATTGCCCCGAATCCAATCTCAAGCTCGCGAGCGGTTTCTGCCCCGCGGAAAAGCTGCGCCGCGCCGGCGTCAATCTCGCGCTCGGTACCGATGGCTGCGCGAGCAACAACGATCTGGACATGTTCGGCGAGATGCGCACGGCGGCCTTGCTCGCCAAGGGCGTGGCGAATGACGCGAGTGCGTTCGATGCCGCATTTGCGCTGCAGGCGGCGACCCTGAATGGCGCGAAGGCGATTGGCCTAGGCGAGCGCATCGGCTCGATCGTGCCGGGCAAGCAGGCCGATCTCGTTGCGGTGCGCCTCGACGCGCTCGAAACACAGCCCGTGTACCAGGTAACCTCGCAGCTTGTGTATGCGACCGGCCGGCATCAGGTCAGCGATGTGTGGATAGCTGGAGTGCGCAAGCTGGAGAATGGCGTGCTGATCGGCATGGATGTCGATGTGCTGTGCGCAAATGCGCGTATATGGCACGCGCGTATCACATGCAGCTAAAGTACATGCCTCGAATAGGGTTTTTGCTGTTGCCTTTTGCAATGACGGGGTGTTTGGGTACCGTCAATTACGCTCAGTTGAACTCTGCCACTGAGCCAACCATGCCTCATGCATCAAGCGCGGCCTTAAAGGCAGCGCGAGAGTATGTGGTCCCCCCAAATGCCGCCGCCCTTTATTTCGAGAATAGAGGGGAAAAAACGCGCGGACAGGGTGTCATGGTGTTTTTGGACGGAAAAGAGTTTTGCAGAGTAGCTGCAAAGCAATTTTGTTACATAGAGATCGCTTTGGGAGAACACATGCTGAAGACGATCTCACTAGAGCAATTCTTCAAGGTGACACTAAATGAAACGCAAGTCCGTCCCATCGGGATTAGAGTTGCGGAGCATCCATTCTATGCTCATGAGGGGCAGGCGCTTTTTTTTGAACAGATCGACAGCAAAGGGGACTACGCAAACTATCGCGATTTCTTAATTGGTGAAATGGCGCCCGACGTCGGTAAGCGAAATTTGGATAAGTTGAACCTATCGAATTGGAATAAATATCAATTCGAAGGCTATCGAGGACGAGGGTGGCCCGACCTCAACCGAGATACCTGCGTAAACCTGGAGCTCGTGGGGATGGTTGGGAGTATGCACCTTCCCTGCATGTATTCCTCCAATGAGAAGGCAGCGTTACCGTGAGTGCTTCTAAGACGAATGTCCATCTCAGCGAAACCGCCAAATTCGACAGGCTGGCCGCGCGCTGGTGGGACGTGAACGGCGAATCACGCCCATTGCACGACCTCAATCCGACGCGCCTGAACTATGTGGCCGAACGTGTTGTGCTGAAAGGCGCTCGCATACTCGATGTCGGTTGCGGCGGCGGCATTCTTAGCGAGGCTCTGGCAGCGTCAGGGGCGAACGCGATGGGCATCGATCTGGCGCTGCGTGTGCTCGAAGTCGCGCGTCTGCATTTGCATGAATCCGGCCAGCACGTCGATTATCGCGAGGTCAGCGTCGAAGCGCTTGCGCAGGAAATGCCGACCAGTTTCGATGCGATCACCTGCATGGAAATGCTAGAGCACGTTCCCGATCCGGGCAGCGTGATCGATGCCTGTGCGGTCCTGCTCAAGCCCGGCGGGCGGCTGTTCCTGTCGACGCTCAATCGCACGCCACTGGCCTTCGGCGCGGCCATCGTCGGCGCCGAGTACGCGTTGAACCTGTTGCCGCGCGGCACGCATCACTATGCGCAATTCATTCGTCCATCCGAACTGGCCAGCGCCTTGCGCGGCGCCGGGTTCGAGCTCGAGGATCTGAGCGGTCTGGCCTACAACCCGCTGACGCGTCGCGCCTGGATAGCGCAAAGTACACAAATCAACTATCTCGCCTGCGCGCGCAAGCCCTTGTGAACAGTTGCGAACGATGAGGCTGCTGGGCACGGAAATCGAGGTGGTATTTTTCGATCTCGATGGCACGCTGGTCGATTCCGCCGTCGATCTGATTGCCGCGATGAACCGCTTGCGCGCCGAACTTGGCGAAGCACCGGCGGATTCGACAGCGGTCGGTCAGGTGGTTTCCAAAGGCGGCCGCGCCATGCTGCGGCGCGGCTTACCCGATGCCGACGAAGCGCGCATCGAAGCGCTGTTGCCGCGTTTCCTGCAGCTGTATTCGGAAGGCATCGCGGTTCACACACGTCCGTATCCGGGCATCGATGCTGTCTTGACCGATTTGGAAAGGCGCGGAATCCGCTGGGGCATCGTCACCAACAAGCCCGGGCATCTGGCTCGCGCCGTGGTCGCCGAACTGGCGCTGGATTCGCGCAGCGCCGCGCTGGTTTCCGGCGACTGTCTGGCGCAGCGCAAGCCCGATCCCGCGCAGTTGCTGCACGCGTGTGCGCTGATCGGTGTCGAAGCGATGCGCAGCGTGTATGTCGGGGACGATGCGCGCGACATCGAAGCAGGGCAGCGCGCCGGGATGATGACGGTCGCCGCAGCCTGGGGCTATCTCGACGGCGAAAATCCGCGGGACTGGGGCGCAGACTGCGTGGTCGCAACACCACACGAATTGCTCGCAGCGCTTGGCCTCGACTGAGCGGCGCAACGTGCCGGACAACTCCACAGCCTTTGCCAGCTTCGAGCAGAAATGGCTGGCTGCGTATCCCGAGCAGGCGGCAGTCGCCGTTTTCCTGACACCGAATGGGCGCCTGCGCGCCTGCGCATTCGGTTGTCTCGTGCACGAACTCGAACAGACCGCGTTCGGTTTGCGGGAAGCGCAGGCTGCCGCGGTAAAACTCGCCTGGTGGCGCCAGGAATTGATTGGCGCCTGCGCCGGCAATCCGCGCCATCCGATCAGCGCCGTGCTGTTTGCCGACCCACGCACCCAAACCGTCGATGCCGGATCATGGCCGGCGCTGGCCGATGGTGCGTTGGCGATGCTTGATCAGCGCAACGTATCGAATTTCACCGACCTGCTCGGCAACCATGCCGCCTTTTATGCACCGGTTGCGCGTATCGAATCCACACTATTCGGCGGCAGCCCAGCCCACCTGAATGCCGTTGCTACATTGTGGACAATTTCCCATTTGCTGCGCGCCTTGTCGATATCTGCGGAAGTGGGTGAACGGCTGTCGCTGCCGCTAGACTTGCTTGCACGCCACGGGCTGACCCGTTCTATGCTGGCGCAGCCGAGTGAGAGCCGTACTGCGGCTTTGCGCGACTATCTCGGCATGCTGGGTGAGCACACCGGTGCGGCGTTCACCCGAGCTTCCGGCGCCACACTCGGATGTCGTGTGCGCGCGCGACTCGATCTGGCCGCGATACGGCAAGCGCGACGCGCGTTGGATCCGATGGCGTTGCTCACCCCGCACCCGCATGCAGGCCGCTGGATCAGTCTGTGGTCAGCGTGGAACGAGGCGCGCAGGCTTGCGCGCCAGCGCTGACACTTCGCTGCGCGACGCTCGCACGCCTACAGGAATCGATGCATGATGTAGATGTCGACCAGGCCGAGCCGGTTGTGGCGAAATGCCTGCGGTACGGTGCCGACGATGCTGAAACCGAGCTTTTGCCACAGGGCGACCGCGACCTCGTTGCTGCTGACCACACTGTTGAATTGCATCGCGAGAAATCCCGCCGCGCGCGCCACGTCGAGTGAGTGCTCGCACATGCGGCGCGCAAGACCATGCCCGCGCGCTTCGCTGGCGACCATATAGCCGGCGTTTGCGACATGATCGCCGGGTCCGGCATGGTTCGGTTTGAGCATGTAACAGCCCGACGGCTTGCCCGCGTTCATTGCCACGAAGCAACGCGCCGGTGCACTCGTCCACATTGCGCGCGCCTGTTCGAATGTCGTGTCGCGTTCGTAGCTGTAGGTATCGCCGCCGGCGACGACGGCATGAAAGATCGGCCAGACCAGATCGAATTCGTCTGCGCCGATTTCACGAATCTCGGCAGACATCGGGTTATTGATCGGCAGGTTTCGGCAACAGCGCCGGATCGAGCCGTACATCGAACCAGCTGAATCCCCAATGCACATGCGGTCCGCTGGCGCGGCCGGTGGCGCCGGAAAGACCGATCGCCTGACCGGCGGCGATCTTGTCGCCCGCCTTCACGTCGAGGCGGCTCATGTGGATGATGGAACTGGTCAGGCCGTAGCCGTGATCGATCAGCACGGTGCCGCCGGTCAGGATCATGTCCGGCTCGGCCAGAGTGACGATGCCCGCGGCCGGCGCGTGCACAGGGGTTCCGGTCGGCACGGCCATGTCGAGGCCCACATGCGGCGATTGCGGCACGCCGTTGTCGATGCGCTGGCTGCCGTAGACGCCGCTGATGCGCGCGCCTTCGACCGGCAGCGAAAAGCCGTGCAGGAAATCCTCGCGCGCATCGTCGCGGCGTTTCGCTTCGGTCACGCGCGCGATTTCGGCACGGATTTTCTTCGCGGTTTCCGGATTGGGTGTCACCGTTTTCTGCGGAAGTCCCGAAATGCGCTCGATGTGGTATTCGCGCTTGGCCACGTTGAACAGGTGATCCTGCGCTTTGCCGTTCGCGTAGCGCACATGCAGCTTGATCTGCGCGGGCGCTTCGCGATCGAGGCCGAACACGAACACGCCGTCCTCACCGATATGCAGACGCCTGCCGGCATATTCGATCTTCGCGCCGCGCGGTGCGTGGCCGATCACCAGTTGGCCCTGCTCCAGCTGGTCCGGCAGGCGCAGGTCGTGGTCGGCGGCGGAAAGTGCTGCGGGTGCAAAGGCGCACAGCACAAACACCGACATTGTCTTCATCGGGCGAACTCCAGACGTCTGCCAAGCTGTGTATCGTCGAGTTTACCCGCGTGCCAGGCAGGGTGCCCATTGACCCAGGTCGCGTCGACGGTGCTGCGAAAGCGCGTACCCTCGAACGGCGACCAGCCGCATTTGGACAGCGTTTCCTCGCGCGTGACGGTGTGCGGCGTGTGCGCATCGATGAGCACCAGATCCGCCCAATAGCCCTCGCGGATATAACCACGTTCGCGCACGTCGTACAGGCGTGCCGGTGCGTGTGCGGTTTTTTCGACGATCAATTCCAGCGGCAACTCACCATCGAACCAGCGTTCCAGCACGCACTGCAGTACCGATTGCGCGAGCGGCAGGCCGGAAGGCGCCTGTTCGTAGCGCTGCTGCTTCTCGTCCCAGGTATGCGGCGCGTGATCGGTGGCGAGAATATCGATGCGTCCGTCGTTGACGGCGGCGATTATCGCGCTGCGATCCGCGGCGGTCTTGATCGCCGGGTTGCATTTTATCAAATTGCCTTTTTGCGCATAATCCACTTCGCTGAAATGCAAAAAGTGAACGCAGGTTTCGGCGGTGATGCGCTTGCCGTCCGCCGGGCCGGGCTGGAAAAGCGCCAGCTCCTCCGCCGTCGTGATATGCAGCACGTGCAGGCGCGCATCGTGGCGCCGCGCCAGTTCCATCGCCAGGCGCGTGGACTTGATGCAGGCCTCGCGCGAACGGATATACGGATGCCGCTCGATCGGGATTGAGTCGCCGTAGCGCGCACGTTCGGCGGCGAGGTTGGCCTCGATCATCGGCGTGTCTTCGCAATGCGTCGCGATCAGCGTCGGCGCATCGCGGAAAATCGCATCGAGCGTCTGCGGATTGTCGACGAGCATATTGCCGGTCGATGCGCCCATGAACACCTTGATGCCGCAGGCCACGCGTGGATCCAGGCGCTGAATTTCCTCGAGATTGTCGTTGGTCGCGCCGAGATAGAACGCGTGATTCGCCAGCGATTTGCGCGCAGCGCGCGCGTACTTGTCCTCCAGCGCGGCTCGATTCGTCGTCGTCGGCCGGGAGTTTGGCATCTCCATGAAACTGGTGATGCCGCCGGCGACCGCCGCACGCGATTCGGTATAAAAGTCGCCTTTGTGCTCGAGCCCGGGCTCGCGGAAGTGGACTTGATCGTCGATCATTCCGGGTAGCAGCAAACGTCCGCGCGCGTCGAACACGCGCTCGCCAGGCTGCGCGGAAAGGCTCGCCGCCACTTGCTCGATGCGCCCGGCGCGAATGCGCACATCGCTGGCAAAGCGCTTGCCGTCGTTGACAATGTCGGCGTTGACGATCAGCGTATCGGTCATGGCTTGGGTTCCGTATCGTCGCCCGCACGAACGTGGCGACGGCGCAGTGTAAACGTCTGCGGCACTTCGTCGATACCGCCGGCGCTGAATGGGTGGCAACGCACGAGTCGCCATGCCGCAAGCAGGCCGCCGCGCGCTGCGCCGAAGCGCGCCACGGCGACGCGGGCGTAGCTCGAACAGCTCGGGTGAAAGCGACAGCGCGAGCCCAGTAGCGGGCTGAGCAGGCGCTGATAGAGGCGGAGCAGGGCGAGCAGCAATCGAGTCACGATACAGGAATCCAGGCCGCAGGCGCAGGCGGTGCGGGTGGTGCGAAGAAAACAATGGTTGCCGCGTGTGGTGACTTAGGCTATAACACGCGACCGCCGAGCGACAATGGTGAGGGATATGGCGACTTCAAAGCGTAAATCAGTACCCGCAGCAAAGAAAAAGGCAGCGGCTGGTCCGGCAAAAAAGCCGGCAACGAAGAAACCGGTTGCATTCAAGAAAGTGCAGCCGCGCAAGACCGCGAGCGCGGTCAAGAAACCTGCGCCAAAAAAAGTCGCGCGGAAGGCTGCGGCTGTGCGCAAGCGCTCCGCTGCTGTCGTCAAACCGCAACGGCCGGCAAAGAAGGTCGCCCTTGCGAAGAAATCCGCCAAACCCGCGGCCAAATCACGGCCGGTGAAACCCGTGGCAAAGAAAACAGCTACAAAGCGTGCCGCCGCGCCCGTAGCCGCCGCAGCAAAACGATCTGCCGGCAAGCCGGTGCTTATACGACAAGCTGCATCGACGAAGGGAAAAATGGCTTCCGCAGTAGCGAAAACCGCAGACACAGTCACCCGCGAAGATGGACGCTACGCGTTGCCCAACACGGTGGTGGTCGATCTGCCCGCGCACTATCGTCCCGGACCGAAAGAGGAATACATGGGACCGCGCCAGCTCGCGTATTTCCGCGCGAAGCTGCAGAAGTGGCGCGAGGATCTGGTCGAGGAATCCAAGCAGACAATCGACAATCTGCGCGATGAAGTGCGCGACGTCGGCGACGAGGCCGAACGCGCCACGCGCGAAACCGAAAACTCGCTCGAACTGCGTACCCGCGATCGCTATCGCAAACTGATCGGCAAGATCGACAAGGCGCTCAAGCGCATTGAGGAAGGCCGTTACGGCTACTGCGAAGAAACCGACGAGGAAATCGGCATCGAACGCCTCGACGCGCGCCCGATCGCCACGCTGAGCCTCGATGCGCAGGAACGCTGGGAGCATCGGCAGAAGCAGATGGGCGACTGATTCGAGACGAGGCTTACGAGTCCCGAGTCCCGAGTCCCAACTCCCGACTCTTCAATGCACAAGCCTTGATCGTTTGCAGCATCGCCGCGAGCCCGTTGCTGCGCGTCGGCGACAAATGCTTGGCCAAGCCTATCGCCTGGATATAGGTCGGTTCGGTGTCCAGGATTTCCTGCGCCGAGCGGCCCGAATAGACTCGCAGCAGCAGCGCGATCAAACCCGACACGATGGCCGAATCGCTGATCGCCTGAAACGTCAGATGCTGCGCATCGCCATTGGCCACCAGCCAGACTTGAGACTGGCAACCCTGCACTTTGCGGTCATCGGTTTTCAGCGCTTCGGGAAACGGCGGCAGCTTGCGGCCGAGATCGATCAGGTACTGATAGCGTTCGGTCCAGTCGCCGAAGAAAGCGAACTCCTCGGCGATTATGCGCTGTGCGTCGCTGGCCGTTTCGGAAGCCCGCAAGTCTGCCTCATTTTCACCTCTAGCCGTTGAGTTCTTCACGACGAGATGCACCCTTAGGTATTGTTGTCCAACTCTCTTGATAGCTTTTCAAAGTCTCTGACTTTGGCTTCGAGAGAGTCACTGACTTCGACATTATCAGATATGTGAACGCGAAAATCGAACTGATCTGTGCCGTCAGGATTGTCCTTGATCGTAATCCCCATGGGTTCTAACTCGCGTCTAATCTCGTCAGCCAAGGCAAAATTTCTCATCTTACGTGCCTTGCGCCGGATGAAACGAAGACGCGTAACCAGATCGGGGTGATTTCGCATAAACCAATTCTCAGGGTCTTCTTGCAACAGCCCAAGAAACCCTGCGGCGCGTAGCAACCTGGTTTTAGCGGCTGCTTGATGTTCCCTTGTTTGTGCCTTTCGGGCCTCTGTCGCCCATTGAGCAACGACGGCTATCGCTTCAGGTGTATTGAGGTCATCCATTAATGCACCAAGAACTTCCTCATCGGGCTCTTGAATTGCCTGCAAATCCTCTACACCAGCCGGCAAGTCACGAAGAATCCCGTACCATCCGCTCAGTGTTGACCACGTCTGCTCAAGCGCTGACTCAGACCAATCGAGCGGCTGTCGATAGTGCGCTTTCAGGAGCATGAATCGGATAAGTTCAGCTGGATATTTTTGGAGCAGCTCGTGCAGCACCAGAGTGTTGCCGAGTGACTTCGACATCTTTCTGCCCTCGAAGCTGAGCATGCCGTTGTGCAGCCAGGTGCGCGCGAAAATCCTCCCGCCGTGCACGCAAGTGGATTGCGCGACTTCGTTTTCGTGATGGGGAAACAGCAGGTCGTTGCCGCCGGCATGGATGTCGATCGTTTCGCCGAGGTGCGCCGCGATCATTGCCGAGCACTCGATATGCCAGCCGGGGCGCCCGCGGCCCCAAGGGCTGTCCCAGCCCGGCAAATCGGGTGTAGACGGTTTCCACAACACGAAATCGGCGGGATTCTTCTTGTACGGAGCCACTTCGACCCGCGCGCCGGCAATCATTTCGTCGGTCGAGCGGCCCGACAACTGGCCGTACTGCGGGAACGAAGCCACATCGAACAACACATGACCTTCGGCCGCGTAGGCGTGGCCGCCGGCGATCAGGCGTACGCACATCGTGATGATTTGCGCGATGTGCGCGGTGGCGTAGGGCGTGATATCGGGCGCCTCGACGCCGAGCCGGGCCATGTCCTCGGCGTAAGCGGCGGCATAGCGGGCGGTGATCGTGTCGATGGGGACACCGGCTTGCGCGGCGGCGGCATTGATCTTGTCGTCGACGTCGGTGATGTTGCGTGCGTAGACGACGTGATCGGCTCCGTAAAGGCGTCTGAGCAGACGTACCAGCAGGCCGAACACCACCGGCCCGCGTGCATTGCCGATATGCACGTAGTTGTAGACCGTCGGACCGCACAGATACATCGTCACCCGGTCGGGGTCCAGGGGGCTGAAATCCTCGACCCGGCGCGTGAGCGAATTGTGCAGTCTGAGCTTCATCGGTGATTCCATGGTGCCCGCCAATTGTAGCGCAACGGCGTCGCATTCAGGGTTCGGAATGGCCGCTAAACCCTTGCTGCTGCGGGCTTTCGTGCCGGCTTTCCTTAGCCTGCATTCAGCCTCTCCATGTTGTAATCTCGCCCAGTTCATCGCGCAGTGCGCAATAGTCCGGGGGGAACCGGCACTGCGTCCCGCGCGTGCATGCATCGTCGACTTCGCGGGTGCGACGCAGACTTTCATGCTGGTTTGGAGACCTTACAAGATGAAATTTTCCGGCATTCTCATTGCGAGCATGCTGTCGTTAGCGGTATCTGCCTTCGGTCAGGATCGCCCCGGCTTAGATCATCGCGTGCCGCCGCACTCGCCACCGACGATGGCCGAATCGACCCATTATGGTTGGGCCGATGTGCTGCGCGTGGACCCGATCTACGATCCGGGCGAGGTCGAAGTGACGCCACACCAAGAGTGCTTCGACGAGCAAGCGCCGCCACCGCCATCGCCCGCGCATGCGGATACCCGCGCCGGCGGCACTGCGGTCGGCGCCATCATCGGCGGCGTGATCGGCAACCTGTTCGGCAGAGGCGATGGGCGCAAGGCGACCACCGTGGCCGGCGCGGTCGCCGGCGGCGTGGTTGGCAACAATATCGCCAGCGCCAACGATACGCGTGCG
>JAYTQX010000362.1:0-6871 GCA_043746455.1 Pseudomonadota bacterium | reverse complement strand
CTCAACAACCTTGAATACGATCACGCCGATATCTTCCCCGACGTCGCCGCGATCCAGCGCCAGTTCCATCATCTGGTGCGCAGCGTACCAGGCAATGGGCGGCTGATCGTGAATGCCGAGGATACGCGGCTTGCCGAGGTGCTTGCGATGGGTGCGTGGACGCCGGTCACGACGTTTGGCCTGGACACCGGCGACTGGCGCGCGCGCCTGATTGCTGTGGATGGTTCCGAATTTGCCGTGCTGCAGCAGGACGGCCGCGAAGTCGGCATCGTGCGCTGGCCGCTGATCGGCCGCCACAATGTGATGAATGCGCTAGCCGCGTTTGCGGCCGCGGACGCGGGTGGTGTCGATATTGGCAAGGCGATTTCCGCGCTCGCCGATTTTCGCAGTGCCAAACGCCGCATGGAACTGGTCGGCGAGATCAAGGGTATAAAAGTATACGACGACTTCGCCCATCATCCGACCGCGATCGCAACCACGCTTGCCGGTCTGCGCGCACGTGTCGGCAACGCGCGCATTCTGGTCGGCATGGAGCCGCGTTCCAATTCGATGCGCCTGGGCGCGCACGCCGCCGAATTGGCGCCGAGCCTCGCCGATGCGGACGCCGTGGTTTTCCTGCAGCGTTCCGAACTGGCCTGGGACGCGGAGAAAGTCACCGCCGCATTGAACGGTCGCGGTCACACGGAGCCGACGGTCGATGCGCTGATCGCCGCGCTGCGTGAGCAGGCCCGTGCAGGCGATCACATTGTCTTCATGTCCAACGGCGGATTCGAGAATGCACCGCGACGGTTCGTGGCAGCGCTAAGCGGTTAATCGTCTCGTTCCTGCAACACTTTTGCGCACGCCAGGACACATCGTCCGATCCAATATAGATTTGGTCGCCGCAATAGTTTCAGCAGCGCGAGGGCTTGCCCATGCTAAAGATGCCGATGATATTGGTCCTGATCGTCCTCGCGGCGTGCCAGACCGCGCAATGCAAAGAGCAAGACGCGGCTGGTGTTTCGCGCGCCAGCGTCGGCGCCTTGTTGGCGGGGCGCTACGACAATTCCGCGCAGGTGGCGCAGGCGCAGGGCAACGCGACGACCGAGAATCCCGCTCCGCCGCACGTCGCCGTCACCATCGAACCTACGCAACAGGCGGACTGGGCGCTGTGGCGCGTGCACATGGATGTCGATGCGGATACGGCGCTCGACGCGGTCTGGGCGATGAATACCTTGCGCCGAGCATTCGACAAGTCGCTCGCGCTTATTCCCTACACCTTGCGCCCTTCCGTGGATGCCGCAACGGTGAGTGCTTCGGCATTCAATGAGGCGCAATGGCTTTCGCTCGAAGCCTGCGCGCTACGCGGCGATTTCGGCAAATCGCGTATCGCTGCGCACTCGGAGGGCGAGCCCTGTGCCGCCGCCGCCATAGGCATCGGCGGAAAGCGCGCGTTCTTGCCGGCCAGCATCGAGCGCGAAGGCAATCGGCTGCGTGTCCAGTTGATCTTGCGCGGCGCTCCACTGCGCGTGGATGCGCGTCGCTTGCCTTAGCGCCTTGGGCTGCAACACTGGCCTTGGGAGACCGGAGCGCTTTTTCGGCGATGCTAAACTGATGGCGTGACCGCGACCGCGCCGACACTGGATATTCCGCTGTTTCCGCTCAGCACGGTCCTGTTCCCCGGCGGGCTGTTGAGCCTGCGCGTGTTCGAGCGGCGCTACCTTGACATGGTGCGCGATTGCGCGCGCGGCGGCGACGGTTTCGGCGTCTGCCTGATTCTGCAGGGACGCGAGGTCGGCGAGCCGGCGATTCCTGCGGCGATCGGCACCCTGGCGCATATTGTGGATTTTTATACTCTGCCCGACGGCCTGCTCGGCATCCGTGCGAGTGGTGGCCGGCGCTTTCGCGTCGATCGTTCGCGCGTGCGCGACAACGGGCTGGCGCACGCGCTGGTACAGGTGTGGCCGGACGAGGTGTGCGTCTCGATTCCACCGGAGTTTCTGCTGCTGGTCACGATCCTCGAACGGCTGCTGGAAAAAACCGGCGGTCCGCACAGCAAGGCGGCACGCGCGTGCTTCGACGATGCCGGTTGGGTCGGTTTTCGTCTGGCCGAAACGCTGCCGCTCGAAAATGCCGAGCGCCAGCATCTGCTGCAGATGGTCGATCCGCTCGAAAGACTCGCGCAACTGGTGCATTATCTGCCGCGCTTTCAGTCCGCGTGAACTCCCGCCTTGTCGCCCTTCGGAAATCTGCGCAAGAGCACCCTGCAAGGCAAAACCCTGTTCATCACCGGCGCTTCGCGTGGCATCGGCTTGGCGATCGCCTTGCGCGCCGCGCGCGACGGCGCGAATGTGGTCATCGCGGCGAAATCCGCCGTGGCCAACCCAAAACTGCCGGGCACGATCCACAGCGCGGCCGCGGCGGTCGATGCGGCCGGCGGCAAAGGGCTGGCGATCAAATGCGATATCCGCGAGGAGGCCGAGGTGCGTGCAGCGGTCGAGGCGACGGTCGCGCATTTCGGCGGCATCGATATCCTGGTCAACAACGCCAGCGCGATCTGGCTGCGCGGCACGCTGGATACGCCGATGAAGCGTTTCGACCTGATGAGCCAGGTCAATGCGCGCGGCAGTTTTCTCTGCGCCCAGGTGTGCCTGCCGTATCTGTTGAAAGCATCCAATCCGCATATTCTGACTCTGGCGCCGCCGCCTTCGCTCGATCCGAAATGGTGGGCGCCGCACACGGGCTATACCCTGGCCAAGATGGGCATGAGCTTCGTTACGCTCGGGCTCGCCGCCGAATTCGGCGCGCAGGGCGTGGCGATCAATGCGCTGTGGCCGCGCACGATCATCGCGACCGATGCCTTGAACATGGTCCCCGGCATCGATCTTGCGCGCTGTCGCAAACCAGAGATCGTCGCCGATGCGGCACATGCCGCGCTCACTCGCCCGGCGCGCGGATTTTCCGGCAGGTTCTTGCTCGACGAAGACGTGCTGCGCGAAGCGGGCGTCAGCGATTTTTCCGTATATGCTGTCGATCCGGCAAAAACACCGCTGCCGGACTTGTTTCTCGAATAAACGTGGAGAATGAAATGCGCTATCTGCATACCATGGTGCGCGTTCGCGACCTGGACGCATCCTTGAAATTTTATTGCGAGGGTCTTGGTCTCGTGGAGACGCGGCGCCAGGAAAACGCCGCCGGAAAATTCACCCTCGTATTCGTCGCCGCGCCGGCGACTCCCGACGCGGAAATCGAACTGACCTACAACTGGCCCGCTGCGGACGGCGCGCCGCCGGAAGACTACGGCAGCGCGCGCAATTTCGGCCATCTCGCCTTTCGCGTCGCCGATATCTATGCGACCTGCGCGCATCTGGCGGCGATGGGTGTGACGATCAATCGTCCGCCGCGCGACGGGCATATGGCTTTCGTGCGTTCGCCGGATTTGATTTCCATCGAGTTGTTGCAGGACGGACACCTGCCGCCGCAGGAGCCGTGGGCGTCGATGCCGAACACCGGTGCGTGGTAGAACCCATCTCAAAATCTATTGCGCTCGACATCTTGCGCGCCGGCGGTGCTCGGAATGCTCATGTACTGCCGTGTACACTCCGCTTCCTACGGTCCGGCGACACGCAAGCTGTCGTCGCTCGCGACGATTTTGAGATGGGTTCCATGGAAAAAGCGACGACGGCCGAACTGCTCGATGCGGGCCGGCAGTATTACCTGCCCGTCTACAAACCGCGCGAGGTGATCCTCGATCACGGTCAAGGCTCGCGCATCTGGGATCGCGACGGCAAGGAGTACGTCGATTTTTCCGCCGGCATCGCGGTCAATGGCCTGGGTCACAACGATCCGGATCTGGTCTCGGCGCTGACCGAACAGGCCGGCAAGCTCTGGCACACGAGCAATGCCTTCTACAGCGAACCGCCGCTGCGCCTCGCAGAAGAACTCGTGCGCGCCTCGCGTTTCGCCCAGCGCGTGTTCCTGTGCAATTCGGG
This sequence comes from Pseudomonadota bacterium, assembly GCA_043746455.1. GTDB lineage: Bacteria > Pseudomonadota > Gammaproteobacteria > Xanthomonadales > Rhodanobacteraceae > Rudaea. Next base: position 2,900 of record JAYTQX010000362.1, on the reverse strand, counting down.
TGCGGAGGCGAACGAAGCGGCGATCAAGTTGATCCGGCGCTGGGCCTCAGTGCAGGGGCGTACACCGGTGCGGCGTGTGATCGTCACCTTTCGCGGCAGCTTCCACGGCCGCACGCTGGCCACCGTCACCGCAACCGCGCAACCCAAATATCAGGAAGGCTACGAACCGCTGCCCGGTGGTTTTCGCTACGTCGATTTCAACGATCTCGCACAAGTCGAAGTGGCGATGGCAGGTGGCGATGTTGCCGCCGTGCTGGTCGAGCCGATCCAGGGCGAAGGCGGCGTGATGCCCGCTGCCGACGGCTTTCTGTGCGGGTTGCGCGCACTTTGCGACCATCACGAAGCGCTGCTCGCGCTCGATGAAATCCAATGCGGCATGGGACGTGCTGGCACGCTGTTCGCGCACTGGCAGGATGGGATTGTTCCCGACATCGTGACGCTGGCGAAAGCGCTCGGCGGCGGTTTCCCGATTGGCGCGATGCTGGCCGGACCAAAAGTTGCCGAGGTGATGCAGTTCGGCGCACACGGCACCACCTTCGGCGGCAATCCGCTCGCCGCTGCGGTTGCGCGCGTGGCTTTGCGAAAATTGTCGTCGCCGGAAATCCTGGCCAATGTCGCGCGTCAATCGGCTGCGCTGCGTGCGGGTCTGGAAGCGATCGACGCCGAGTTGAACCTGTTCACGGAAGTACGCGGCCGCGGCCTGATGCTCGGCGCCGTGCTCGCGGAAAAATATCAGGGCAACGCTGGCGCGATTCTCGATCACGCGGCGCAGCAGGGCCTGCTGCTGCTGCAAGCCGGTCCCGATGTGCTGCGTTTCGTGCCGCCGCTGAATATTGATGATTCGGATATTGCCGAGGGCCTGACGCGTCTTGCACTTGCGCTGCGGGACTTTGTTGTCGCTCAAACACCAGGCTGATTTTTCGGGTGAAAAGGCGGCCATGTTATCCCGCCGCCGCGATGCGAAACGCCGCGCGCGCCGCGTCGAGCGTGTCGGCAATATCCTGCTCGCTGTGCGCCATCGACATGAAGCCTGCCTCGAACGCGGAGGGCGCCAGATAGACGCCATGTTCCAGCATCGCATGGAAGAAGCGATTGAACGCGGGCACATCGCAGGCCGTGGCCTGAGTATAGGTTTCCACTTTTGCCGAAGTGAAGAACAGGCCGAACATGCCGCAGACGCGGTTGCTGCTGAATGGCACGCCCGCGTCCAGCGCAACCGCGGTCAGGCCATCGGTCAGCAGATTCGTCTTGCGTTCGAGTTCGGCATAGAAGCCCGGCGTCTGGATCACTTCGAGCATCGCCAGACCCGCGGCCATTGCGATCGGGTTGCCCGATAGCGTACCGGCCTGATACACCGGCCCTGCCGGCGCGATTTGTTCCATCAAGCTGCGTTTGCCACCATACGCACCGACCGGCATGCCGCCGCCGATGATCTTGCCGAACGTGGTCAGGTCGGGTGTGATGCCATACAGCGCTTGCGCACCGCCGAGTGCGACGCGGAAGCCGGTCATCACTTCGTCGAAGATCAAAATCGTGCCGTACTGCGTGCACAGCTCGCGCAGACCCTGCAGATAACCGGCGCGCGGCGGTATGCAATTCATATTGCCGGCGACCGGTTCGATGATCAGACACGCGATTTGCTCGCCGTATTGTGCGAACAGTGCCTTTGCGGCATCAGGGTCGTTGTACGGCAATGTCAACGTGAGATCGGCGAGCGCTTTGGGCACGCCGGGTGAAGTCGGTACACCCATCGTCAACGCACCCGATCCTGCCTTGACCAGGAACGCGTCGGCGTGACCGTGATAGCAGCCTTCGAATTTGACGATCTTGTCGCGCGCGGTCGCGCCGCGTGCAAGGCGGATCGCGGCCATCGTCGCCTCGGTGCCGGAGTTGACCATGCGCAGCATCTCCACCGATGGCACGATGCGCGTGATTTCCTCGGCCATGCGCACTTCAGCCGGGCACGGCGTGCCGAACGACAGTCCCGCGCGCGCGGCTTGCTCGACGGCGGTGCGCACCTGCGGGTGGTTGTGGCCGGCGACCACCGGGCCCCACGAGCCGACATAGTCGATATAGCGTTTGCCCTCGACATCCCACAGATAGGCGCCATCGGCATGATCGGTGAAAAACGGTTCGCCGCCGACCGACTTGAACGCGCGCACCGGCGAATTGACGCCGCCCGGCATCAGGGGCTGCGCGCGCTGGAACCATTCGTGATTGCTGATCATGCTATCTATTTCCTGGAAGAGAATTTTCACCGCAAAGGACGCGAAAGACGCAAAGTGCTTATTTTATGAATTTAACTTTTGCGTCCTTTGCGTCCTTTGCGTCCTTTGCGTCTTTCGCGGTGAATCGATTTTTGCTCTTCAGCCCTTCTTCTCGAACAGAGCTGCGTATCTTCTTGCGGCACCCGCGGTGTCGGCCTGACCGAACACGCCCGAGATCGCCGCGAGAAAATCCGCGCCCGCGTCGAGCAGGGGCTGCGCATTGTCCGGAGTAATGCCGCCGATCGCCACCAGCGGCAGGCCGAACGACTTGGCCTCGCGCAGCAATGCGACTGTCGCGCGTTTCGCGTTGGGCTTGGTCGGCGAAGGATAAAACGCGCCAAACGCGAGATAGTCGGCGCCGTCTGCGGCCAGTCGTCGCGCGCGCTCGATCGAGTCGTAGCACGACAGGCCAATGATCGCGTTCACACCAAGCCGCGCGCGCGCCACGGCAAGTTCGCCGTCGCCTTCGCCCAGATGCACGCCGTCGGCGCCGACCGCGAGCGCCAGTTCCACGTCATCGTTGACGATCAGCGGTATCCGATACTGCATGCACAGCGCGCGCAACGCGCGCGTCTCGGCCAGCCGACATGCGTGCTCACTGGTCTTGTCGCGATATTGCAGCAGGGCTGCGCC
>JAYTQX010000361.1:0-9318 GCA_043746455.1 Pseudomonadota bacterium | reverse complement strand
CTCGGCTGGGACAACATCATTCACTGCATCGATCCGGCGAACACGGCGTCGCAGGCGCTCGCGCGCCGCGTCGGTTCGACGAATCAAGGTCCGGGCAAGCTGCCGCCGCCGCTCGACGACCACCCGATCGAAATCTGGGGACAGTCGCGCGAGCAATGGTTCGCGCGCCAACGAGGAGTACAAGCACGATGATTACGATTTACGGTTATTCGCCTTCGGGCAACTGCCACAAGCTGCGCATGCTGCTCAGTCATCTCGGCCGTGAGTATCGCTGGATCGAAACCGACAGCGCGCATGGCGCGACGCGCAAACCCGAATATCTCGCGAAGAATCCGAACGGCAAGGTGCCGATGATCGAAACCGACGACGGCCGCGTCATGGTCGAGTCGAATGCGATCCTGTGCTGGCTGGCCGATGGCACGAAATACCTTGCCGGCGATGCCTGGCAACGCGCGCAGACGCTGGCGTGGATGTTCTTCGAACAATACAGCCACGAACCCTACGTCGCTGTGGCGCGCTTTATCTGCGGCTGGACGCCGCTCGATTCGCCGCGTCGCGCCGATCTGCCGAAGCTGCGCGAGCGCGGCGACGCGGCGCTGGCAGTGATGGAAACGCATCTCGGTGCGAACGCGTGGTTCAGCAGTCTGGGCTATGGCATCGCCGATATCGCCCTGTTTGCCTACACGCATTGCGCAGCCGATGGCGGATTCGATCTGGCGAAGTATCCCCAAGTGGCGGCATGGCTCGATCAGGTGTGCGCGCAGCCCGGATTTGTCGCGATGCCGCCGTATGCAGCCGAGAACACCACGCTGATCGCGCAGTCGATTTGATCGGAAAAGCACTGGTCGCGAAGAGCGTAAACAACACAAAATGAAATTTCTCCAACCTATTCACTTTGCGTTCTTTGCGTCTTTTTGCGGCAAAAAGCTCTTGATAGCGAAGCCATGAACGCCATACCCAACCCGATTCCCGCGCGTCACAGGAACGTCAATCGCGCCGAGGTCTGCGACCAGAACTTCATCGAGTTCGTGCAGAACTGGCAAGGTACGACCGCGCGTGCGGGCGCGGGCGACGCGCCCGTGTTGCCCGGCAGCCTGTGCACGCGCAGCGACTTCGTGGAATTGTTCGATTCGCAGCTGATCAGCCGCCATCTGGACCTGATGGCGCGCGTACTGCGGGTAAAGAACAAGGTGTTCTACACGATCGGCTCGTCGGGTCACGAAGGCAATGCGATGGTCGCGCGCCTGACGCGACACACCGATCCGGCGTTTCTGCACTATCGCAGCGGCGCATTCATGGCCGAGCGTTTCCGCAAGCTGCCCGGGCTTGATCCCGTCATGGATTCGGCGCTCAGCTTCGCCGCCAGCAAGGACGATCCGGCGTCCGGTGGACGCCACAAGGTCTGGGGCTCCAAGCCGCTGTGGGTGCTGCCGCAGACCTCGACCATCGCCTCGCACCTGCCCAAGGCGCTCGGCACGGCGGTTGCGATCGAGCAGGCGAAGCGCATCGCGCACACGCTGCCGATTCCTGAGGATTCGATCGCCATCTGCTCATTCGGCGACGCATCCGCGAATCATGCCGCCGCACAAACCGCGTTCAATACCGCGGCGTGGACGGCCTACCAGAAACTGCCGGCGCCGGTGCTGTTCGTCTGTGAGAACAACGGCATTGGCATCTCGGTGAAGACGCCTGCCGACTGGATCGCAGCGAATTTCAGCGGCCGCCGCGATCTCGACTATTTCCAAGCCGACGGCCTCGATCTCGCCATAGGCTATGAGCAGGTCGCACGCGCCGTGCATCATTGCCGCACGACGCGGCGGCCGACATTCCTGCATCTGCGTACGACGCGCATCATGGGTCACGCCGGCACGGATTTCGAAATCGAATGGCGTAGCATCGAGGAACTCGTCGCGGTCGAGGCCGGCGACCCCCTGCTGCGCAGCGCCGAAATCGCGCTCGAAGCCGGCGTGTACACCCAGGAGCAGTTGCTCGCACGCTATGAAAATTTCCGCCAGCGCTGCTTTGCCGCCGCGGAGGAGGCCGATCGCCGGCCCAAACTGACCTCGCTGGCCGATGTGATCGCGCCGCTCGCGCCGTACACGCCCGCCGCGGTGATCGCCGAGGCGCAGCGCGCGGACTACGCAACCCAGCGCGTGAAGATTTTCGGCAGCGCGGAAAAATTTCCGGAGAAACTGCCGCCGCGGCATCTGGCAATCCAGATCAACAATGCCCTGCACGACCTGTTCTGCAAATACCCCGAAGCGCTGCTGTTCGGCGAGGACGTGGCGCAGAAGGGCGGGGTCTACACGGTCACCAAAGGCCTGCACAAGGCGTTCAAGAGTGCGCGCGTGTTCAATACCCTGCTTGACGAGACGGTGATCCTCGGTCTGGCGCAAGGTTTCGCCAACATGGGCATGCTGCCACTGCCGGAGATCCAGTATCTGGCGTATTTCCACAATGCCTGCGACCAGATCCGCGGTGAAGCCGCGTCGCTGCAGTTCTTCTCGAACGGTCAGTATCGCAATCCGATGCTGGTGCGCATCGCCGGCCTGGGATACCAGCGCGGTTTCGGCGGCCATTTCCACAACGACAATTCGATCACCGCGCTGCGCGATATTCCCGGCCTCGTCGTCGGCTGCCCTTCGCGCGGTGACGATGCGGCGACGATGCTGCGCACGCTGGCGGCGCTGGCCAAGGTGGACGGGCGCGTCACGGTATTTCTCGAGCCGATCGCGCTGTACATGAGCAAGGATCTGTACGCAGCGGGCGATGGCGAATGGCAGTTCGCCTATCCGCCGCCGGATCAGGCAATGCCGCTTGGCATAGGGCGCATTTACGACGAGCCGGCGGACGATCTGGCGATTTTCACCTACGGCAACGGCGTGCCGATGAGCTTGCGCGCCGCGCGCGAGATCAAGAAGGCCCAGGGTTGGAACGTTCGCGTGATCGACCTGCGCTGGCTGGTGCCACTCAACGAGGCATTCATCGCCGCGCAGGCGAAGACCGCAAAACGCATCGTGGTCGTCGATGAGGGCCGCCATAGCGCGGGGGTGGGCGAGGGCGTGATTACGGCGGTCGTCGAGGCCGGATATGGCGCCAAGCCTCTGCAGCGCGTCGTCGGCGTCGATACCTACACCCCCCTGGCTGGCGCGGCTTTTCTCGTGCTGCCGGGTGAGGCGGATATCGTCGCCGCGGCGAAATTGCTGGCCTGAGTTACCCGAATCTCCACGGAGCCGCTCTTTCCGGCTAAACTTTGCACCAATGAACTCAATGCTGACCATTGTGTTCGCCGACGTAGCCGGCAGCACCAAATTGTTCGAGACGCGCGGGAATCTGGAAGCCCGGCGTCTGGTCGCGGCCATTCTCAATGCGCTGGCCGAGGTTACCGCGCGCCACGGCGGGCGCGTGATCAAGACCATCGGCGACGAAATCATGTGCACCTTCCCGGGGCCGATGCAGGGCCTGCTCGGCGCGGTCGACATGCAGAAGCGTATCGCCCAGGACCTGGACTTCGCCCGCGACAGCCTCGCGATCCGCATCGGTCTGCACCATGGCGAGACGCTGCTGGAAGACAACGACGTCTACGGCGACGCGGTCAACACCGCCGCGCGCATGGCTTCGCTGGCCAAGCGCGAGCAGATCATCACCACTGCGTCGACAGTCAAGCTGCTGACCAATTCGGGCATGCTGCGCACGCGTTCGGTCGGCCAGGCTCGGGTCTCCGGCAAACAGAAGCCGATCGATATCGTCGATGTGATGTGGCAGGAAGACAATTCCAACGTGACCATGGTGCAGCGCGCGATCCGCATCGACAGCGGGGTTTGGTCGCGGATCAACCTCGCGCTGCGCTATCGCGGCCAAGCCACCGGCCTCGATCAATTTGCACAGCCGTTCACGCTCGGCCGCGACGCCGCATCAAGCCTGGTCGTCGACGCCGATTGGGTTTCGCGCTATCACGCCTTGATCGAGTACAAGCGCGGCTATTTCGTGGTTTCCGATCGTTCGACCAACGGTACCTACGTGAAATTCGGCGAGGACCAGGAACTGCGCCTGCATCGCGATGAAGTGCGTCTGCGCGGCGGCGGAATAATCAGCCTCGGCCAGTCGATCGCGCTCAATTCCGAGCACTTGGTGTATTTCCAGTGCTCGGATCTGGACGCCCCGCCTCAAGCTGATTCACCCGCCTAGATCACCAGCGGCTCGGGTTCCAGAACGGTACCGAAGCGTTCCAGCACGGCACGCTGAACGCGCTGCGCCAAGCCCCAGATTTGCGCGCCGGTCGCTTGCCCATAGTTGATCAAGACCAGAGCGTGCTGGTTCGAAACGCCTGCATAACCATCGCTTAATCCCTTGAAATTACAGGATTCTATCAGCCATGCGGCCGACAGCTTCGCGCGCTCGTCCGACACCGGCCAAAGCGGCAGGTCGGGATGGTCGAGTTTCAGCGCCTGCGCTTGCGACTGAGTCACGATTGGATTCTTGAAGAAACTGCCGGCGTTGCCGGTCGTGGCCGGATCTGGCAGCTTGCGCGTGCGCAAGCGTGTGATCGCGCGCGCGACCGCACGTGCGTCCGGCTGCGCGATGCCCATCGCGGCTAGTTCCTCGCTCACGCCGCTGTAGTCGAGCCGCAACTCACGTTGGCGTGGCAGCAGAAACTCCACGGCCGTGATGAGGTAACGACCGGGTGCGTGCTTGAACAGCGAATCGCGGTAGGCGAACGCGCAGGCGTCGCGCGCGAGACGCACCGGCTGCCGCGTTACGCGATCCCAAGCCGCCACCGCATGCACGAATTCGCCGACTTCCGTGCCGTAGGCGCCGATGTTCTGGATTGGTGTTGCGCCGACACTGCCCGGTATCAGCGCGAGATTTTCCAGTCCGAGCAGACCGCGATCCAGCGACCAGTGTACGAAATCGTTCCAGTGCTCGCCGGCCGCGACGCGCACCAGCGTGGCATCGTCATGCTCCTCGATGATGTCGATGCCGCGCGTGCGCAGCGCGAGCACAACGCCCGGCCAGTCGCGGGTGAACAGCACATTGCTGCCCTCGCCGAGGATCAGTGCGTTTTCGCTTGGCGACACTGTCGATTCGAGCAGTGAGGGCAATGCGTCGGCATTGTGCACATCGATCAACAGCGCCGCGCTGGCAGGAACGCGGAACGTCGTGCGTTCGAGCAGCGAAGCGTTCTCGTGGATGGTGCAGCCGGGAATGGTCTTTATCTGACTGGCGTCGTTCATCGCATGGGCTCGCTGCGCTGCATGCGCAGCGCCTCGACGCAGGCACCGATCAAGGCCGGGCCGCGATAGATGATGCCGGTGTAAAACTGCACCAGGCTCGCGCCACCGGCGATCTTGGTCGCGGCATCGGCGCCGTCGAGTATGCCGCCGACGCCGATCAGCGGGATCTTGCCGCCGAGGCGCTGCGACAGGCCGCGCAGGATCTTGGTTGCCTTCTCCAACAAGGGCTTGCCGGATAATCCTCCAGCTTCTTGTCCGTGTCGCGCAGACGCAATCGCGCTGCGATCGACCGTGGTATTCGTGCAGATCAGACCGTCGATTCTTGCGGCCAGTGAAACCTCCGAGATCGCATCGAGTTCCGCCTCGTCCAGGTCCGGCGCGATCTTCAGCAACATCGGCTTGCGCCGACTGTGCTGCGCGGCGAGTTGTTCCTGGCGTTCGCGCAGCGTGCCGATAAAACGCTTGAGGGTTTCTTCTTCCTGCAGCTCGCGCAGGCCTTGCGTATTCGGCGAGGAAATATTCACCGTGATATAGCTCGCGCGCGGGTAGACGCGTTCGAGGCAATGCAGATAGTCGTCGACTGCGCGTTCGTTCGGCGTGTCCTTGTTCCTGCCGATATTGATGCCGAGCACGCCGGAAAATGACGCTTTCTCCGCATTGCGCACCAGCGCATCGACGCCGCCGTTATTGAAACCCAGCCGGTTTATAACGGCTTCGTGTTCGGACAGACGGAACATGCGCGGTTTCGGATTGCCCGGCTGCGCACGCGGCGTGGTCGTGCCGACTTCGATAAAGCCGAAGCCAAGCCCCGCGAGCGCATCGATATGCGCGCCGTTCTTGTCGAGCCCTGCGGCAAGGCCAACCGGATTCGGAAACTCGATGCCGAACACGGTCGCCGGCAGCGGCGCCGGCCGCTGCGCAAGCAACGGACTCATTCCCGTGCGATATGCAGCCTCGATCGAGATCAGCGCAAGATCGTGCGCGCGCTCGGCATCGAGGCAGAACAGGAAGGGGCGGGCGAGGGCGTACAAGTCAGTGATACAGGGCAAACCAGCCGAGGCCGCCGAAGAAAGCGAACATGACAACGAGAATGACCAGGACCACGGCCAGGTGAGCCCAACCGAGAATGAGGCCGACCACGGCGAGTCCGTCGCCGCCGATCGTGCCCGCTGGCGCGCGGCGGATTTCGCTGCGGGCGATATGCCCGCAGATGATCGCGGCGATTGCGCCGAAGAACGGAATCAGGCACCAACTCAGCAGACCGCAGACGATGCTGGCGATCGCGGTCGGGCTGGTAGGCGGCTGCAGGGGCGAATTCACGGCGGTTCCTATTTGGCGGGCAGGCGTACCTGGCGCGCCGCACGTCGATCGGCGAGCTCGACCATCGTCTCGATGCGGATCAGGCGCTTGTCGATATCGTTGGCCGCGTTGGCAAGCTTGTCGACGCTTTTGGACAATTTGTCGAGGTCGTCGCGCATGCGCAGCACGTCCTTGAGTACGGCGATGGCATCGGCGAGGACACCCATCAGCGTTTCGTCTGCCGGCTGGCGATGCTGGCGAGGGCACGCTCAACCGAGACATTCGCGCTGCGCACACTCTTGCGCATCGATGGAATCGCTTCGCGCAGTTCGGCGGTCAGTGCCGCGAGTTCGCGCGTATCGTCGATCGAGCTTACGCCGTATGCGCGCACGGCCTGGCGCACGAGTTCGCTAGTAGTCATGCCGCGATCCTCGGCCAGAGTCTTGAAGTGGCGCTTGTCCTCAGGCGAGATCATCAGTGTGAGGCGCTGACTTTTCATCGGAGTCTCCGCAAACGCAAACATGGTAATAACATGCACATGTTACGACCATGTGAATGTGCGTTCAACAGGAAGCGACAGTTCAAAACTCGAACCTAATGCCTTGCGCTAGCGGCAACGCATCGGAGTAGTTGATCGTATTGGTCTGTCGCCGCATATACACCTTCCAGGCGTCGCTGCCCGACTCGCGGCCGCCGCCGGTTTCCTTCTCACCGCCGAATGCGCCGCCGATTTCCGCGCCGCTGGTACCGATGTTGACGTTGGCGATACCGCAGTCGGAGCCCACCGCGGAAAGATAGGCTTCCGCCGCTTTCAGATTCTGGGTGAAGATGGCTGACGACAGGCCTTGCGGCACGGCGTTTTGCAGCTTGATCGCCTCGTCTAGCGTGTCGAATGGCAGCGCATAAAGAATCGGCGCGAAGGTCTCGGTCTGCACCACGACGTCGGCATTTTTCACGCCGCTCACGATCGTTGGCAGGACGAAATTGCCGGGCTTGTCGGTCAGCGCCTTGCCGCCGGTTTCGATCTTGCCGCCCGCCGCCTTGGCCTTTTCGATCGCGGCCAGATAGCCGTCGACCGCGGCCTTGCTGTTGAGCGGTCCCATCAGGGTGGTCGCTAGCGTCGGATCGCCGATCTTCTTCTCGACCTGCTGGTAGGCCGCAACCAGTTTGCCGAGCAGATCGGAAAAAATGGATTTATGGATAAGTACACGGCGGGTCGAGGTGCAGCGCTGGCCAGCGGTGCCGACCGCACCGAACACGATGGCCGGAATCGCCAGTTTCAGGTCGGCGGATTCATCGACGATGATCGCGTTGTTGCCGCCTAGTTCGAGCAAGCTGCGACCCAGGCGCCGCGCGACGCGTTCGCCGACGCTGCGGCCGACCGCGGTCGAACCGGTAAAGCTAATCAGTGGGACGCGTTTGTCGTCGACAAAGGTTTGCGCGAGTTCCGTGCCCGCATCGTTGAACAGGAAGAAGATGTCGGGAAAACCGCCGGCCTTGAGTGCCGCGTTGCAGATCCTCAGCGAGGCGACGGCGCTGAGCGGCGTCTTCGGCGACGGCTTCCAGATCGAGATATCGCCGCACACCGCAGCGATGAACGCATTCCATGCCCACACTGCCACGGGAAAATTAAACGCCGAGATAATTCCGACCAGGCCGAGCGGATGCCACTGCTCGGCCATGCGATGTCCCGGTCGTTCCGAGTGCATCGCGTTGCCGTACAGCATGCGCGACTGGCCGACCGCGAAATCGGCGATGTCGATCATTTCCTGCACTTCGCCGTCGCCCTCGGGCTTGATCTTGCCCATCTCCAGCGCGACCAGCGAGCCGAGCGCGTCCTTGTGCTTGCGCAGCGCTTCGCCGCACAAGCGGATCGCCTCGCCGCGGCGCGGTGCCGGCGTCGTGCGCCAGATCACGAACGCGGCCTGCGCGCGCGCGACGATGGTTTCGTAGTCGCTGGCCGAGGCCGCATGCACGCGGCCGATGACTTCGTGATCGCTGGGATTGACGACTTCGAGCATGCCAGCGTCGTCGGTCTTCGACCATTCGCCGTTGCCAAGATAGGTGCCGGACTCGGTGCTGTTCAAGCCGAGTGCCTTGAAAATGGGAGAGGACATGTGGATTCCGAAAAACACGACAATCGCGCATTATAAGCGAAGGCCGTCGTGCGGACGTGACCACCGGCACGCGCCGCGTTGACGTAATCGCATGCATTCGCGAAAACCCGGAGCACTCATAAAAATGCGCAACGCCATGTTGATAACCCAGCCGTTGCGTTCGTTCGATCGCGATCTATGGATTCTCGTCGCACTGGCCATTGCGAAGCTGGCATTCCATGTCGCTACGGATGGCGAATACGGATTCCACCGCGACGAGCTGCAGACGCTCAGCGACGCTCGTCATCTGGATTGGGGCTTTGTCGCCTATCCGCCCTTGACGCCGTTCTTCGGGCGTATCGAATTGCTGCTGTTCGGCACATCGCTGACCGGATTCCGGTTTTTACCGGCGCTTGGGCAAAGTATCGCTTTCGTCATCATCGGCCTGATGGCGCGCCGACTGGGCGGCAGCCTTGCGGCCATGCTTGCCGCTGCGTTCGCCGCTGCACTGGCACCGGTGTCGCTGTCGGGCAGCACGCTGATGATGTACGTGAGCTTCGACTACCTGTGGTACGTGCTGCTCGCGTATTTCGTCATCTGCCGCATCGTTTCCGGCGATGCGCGCTGGTGGCTGGCGATCGGCGCGGCGGTCGGCCTCGGCATGATGACCAAGTACACCATGGCCTTCT
>JAYTQX010000360.1:0-2984 GCA_043746455.1 Pseudomonadota bacterium | reverse complement strand
CTGCCGATGGCGTTGCTGGCGCTGATGAGCGTCATCGTCACCTCGGCAACAGTGGTGATCTACGGCAAGGCGATCTGGGATCCGGTCGATCTGTCCGGGCGCTTTACCGGCATCGGCGTCGGCATTGCGCTGTTGATCCTCACGCTCGACACCATGTCCTGCAATCTGGCGGCGAACCTGGTCGGCCCGGCCTATGACTTCGCCAGCCTTGCGCCTCGTCGCATCAGTTACAAGACCGGCGGCCTTATCACCGCCTTCATCGCACTGTTCGCGTGCCCTTGGAAGATACTCGCGAGCACCAATGGTTACATCTTCACCTGGCTGATCGGCTATTCCGCCCTGCTCGGCCCGGTCGCCGGTATCATGCTGGTCGACTATTATTTTCTGCGCGACACCAAGCTCGATACTCAACAATTGTTCGAGGAGCACGGCATCTACAGCTACCGCAACGGCTGGAACAGCGCAGCCGTGATCGCTCTCGTCGTCGGCGTGCTGCCGAATCTGCCTGGCTTTTTGAGCGCGGCTTTCCCCACTGCGTTCGCGGGCGTACCCGACATGTTCAAGGCGATCTACACCTATGCCTGGTTCGCCGGACTGGCGATTTCCGCTGCGGTCTACGCCCTGCTGATGCGCCGCGCGGCGTCGCAAGCTGTGCTTGCGGCTAGATGAAAAGAGTTCGTCATTTCCGCCATGGAGTGGCGGGAATCCAGCGCCAGGGACCGTGGCCTTCAAGTTTGAAGAGAGTACAAAAAGAACAAGAGCATGGATTCCCGCTTTCGCGGGGATGACGAGATGGGCGGCGAATTATCCGGAGATATCTCATGTCATTGTTGATCCGTGGCGGCACCCTCATCGATACGGCGCGTACCTTGCGTGCCGACGTGCTCTGCGTCGATGGAAAAATCGCAGCGGTCGGCACGGACCTCGATGTTCCGGCCGGAACCGAATCGGTCGATGCGGGCGATCTGCTGGTCATGCCCGGTGGCATCGATCCGCACACGCATATGCAGCTACCCTTTATGGGCACGGTGGCCAGCGACGATTTCTACAGCGGCACCGCAGCGGGTCTGGCCGGCGGCACCACGAGCATCATCGACTTCGTGATTCCGAATCCGCAGCAACCCTTGCTGGCGGCATTCAACGAGTGGCGCGGCTGGGCGGAAAAAGCCGCGTCCGACTACGCCTTCCACGTTGCCGTGACCTGGTGGGACGAGAGCGTGCATCGCGACATGGGCACGCTCGCGCACGAGCACGGCGTCGCCAGTTTCAAGCATTTCATGGCCTACAAGAACGCCATCATGGCCGACGACGAAATCCTCGTGAATTCGTTCCGGCGCGCGCTCGAGCTCGGCGCGCTGCCGACCGTGCACGCGGAAAACGGCGAACTGGTGTTTCAGTTGCAAAAGGAACTGATCGCCAAGAGCATCACCGGACCCGAAGGTCATCCGCTGTCGCGCCCGCCCGCGGTCGAGGCCGAGGCGGTCAATCGCGCGATCCGGCTGGCCGAAGTGATCGGCGTACCGCTGTACATCGTGCACAACTCGGCGCGGCAGTCGGTCGAAGCGATCGCGCGCGCGCGCGGCGAAGGCCAGCGCGTGTTCGGCGAAGTGCTGGCCGGACATCTGCTGATCGACGACTCGGTCTACCAGGATCCAGATTTCACCCGTGCCGCCGCGCATGTGATGAGCCCGCCGTTCCGGCCGAAGGAGCATCAGGACGCGCTGTGGAAGGGTTTGCAGGCCGGCCATCTGCACACGACCGCGACCGATCACTGCTGCTTCTGCGCGCTGCAGAAGGCGGCGGGCAGGAACGACTTCACCAAGATTCCGAACGGTTGCGGCGGTATCGAGGACCGCATGAGCGTGCTCTGGCACTACGGCGTAAATTCAGGTCGCCTCACGCCCAGCGAATTCGTCGCCGTCACCTCGACCAATGCCGCGCGCATCTTCAACCTGTATCCGCGCAAGGGCGCGCTCGAAGTCGGCGCCGACGCCGATATCGTGCTGTGGGACGCGAACGCGACGCGCACGATTTCGGCCAAAACGCATCACCAGAACGTCGACTTCAATGTCTTTGAAGGTCGCGTCGTGAAAGGCCTCGCGCGGCGCACGATCAGCGCCGGCAAACTCACGTGGAACGATGGCGATCTGCGCGCCGAGCGCGGCGCCGGGCGTTATCTGCCGCGCCCGCTCAACGGGCCGTATTTCGAGGCGAATTCCAGACGCCACGCGGTCGCATAACACGCGTCGCTACGTATCGCGGATCAGGCGCTGGCCCGCTCCAGCAGCGTAATATCCTCGGTGTCGAGTTGCAGGCGCGTTGCTGCGAGGATCTCGTGCAACTGCTGCACATTGGTCGCGCTCACGATCGGCGCGGTGATGCTCGGCCGCGCGATCAGCCAGGCCAACGTGACTTGCGTGGGCGTCGCCTGCCGGCGTGCGCCGACCTCGTCGAGCGCCGCGAGTATGCGCAGGCCGCGCGCATCGAGATATCGCTTCACGCCGCGCCCGCGTGGGCTCTGCTGTAAATCCGCCTCGCTGCGATACTTGCCGGTCAGGAATCCGCTGGCCAGTCCGTAGTAGCTGATCACGCCGATCTGCTCGTGTCGGATCAGCGGTTCGAGTTCGGTCTCGTAACCGCTGCGCGAAACCAGGTTGTATTCCGGTTGCAGCGACTCGTAGCGCGGCAGGTTGTGCTTTTTGCTGATCGCCAGCGATTCGGCCAGGCGCGCCGCCGTGAAGTTCGATGCGCCGAGCGCGCGCACCTTGCCCTGTTCGATCAGCTTCGCATAGGCGCCAAGTGTCTCCTCGATCGGCGTCGCCGGGTCGTCCTCGTGCGAGAAATACAGGTCGATCGCATCGGTTTGCAGGCGGCGCAGGGAATCCTCGGCGGCCAGCGCGATATTGGCCGCGCCCAGGCCTCGACGCGTCTCGAGTTTGGCGACCTTGGTCGAAATCAAGACTTGGTCGCGCTTGCCCGATTGC
>JAYTQX010000359.1:0-2290 GCA_043746455.1 Pseudomonadota bacterium | reverse complement strand
GAAACAGGCCATCGCGCCCGTCGCGCGCGACCGTGATGCTGTGCCCCGACTCATGCAGGCCTTGCATCACGTAATCCGCGGTTTCGGCATCGTCTTCGACAATCAGGATTCTCACGCGCAGCGAACTCGCAGGAACATCGGCGCATGAACAACGATGCGGCGGTCGAAGTCAAGTTGTGAAACGGTAATGTTGCGGTCACCTCGCGGCAAACCGGGTGCGTGTAGCTTCCGGCCAATGCTCGAAGTGACAGCCATTCCTCGTTTTCTCGCGCGCACCGCGCTGGTCAGCGCGCTGGCCGCTCTGAGCGCCTGCGCGACCTATTCGGCGCATCCGCTGGAGACCCGGGCCGCGGCAAAAACCAGCCTCGCAGACTTGCGTCATGCCGCCGCGCCGCCGGACCGGCTTGGCATCGCGGACGTCGAGCGGCTGGCGCTCGACAACAATCCGGAACTGATCGCCGCTCGCACCCAGCACGGCTTGTCGCAGGCGCAGTTGCGCACCGCTGGCATTCTCCCGAACCCGGTTTTCAACGCGAGCTATCAGGATGTGCTCAGCGGACCGGGCATGTTTGCCGCACTCGCGGCGGGTCTGTCGCAGGATCTGAAATCGCTGGTCACACTCTCGTCCAAGCGTCACGCCGCGCAGAAGTCCGCGCAGTCGGTGGACGCGACGATTCTCTGGCAGGAATGGCAGACCGTCGGCAAAGCGCGCCTGTCCGCGGTGGACTTGATCGAAGGCGACAAGCAACTTGCCCTGCTGCGCGACAATGCAGAGTTGTGGAGCGAGCGTATCGAGCGCGGTCGCGGGGCGCTTGCGCAAGGCGATATGACCTTGACGATCCTTGCGCCCGATCTCGCGGCCGCTTCCGACGCACAGAAACTGTGCGACGATTTCGAGCGCCAGCAGCAAACGCGGCGGCGCGATCTGAATCTGCTGCTCGGCCTGGCGCCGCAGGTCAGGCTCGATCTGGCCGATGGCGCCGACGTACCGGCGCTCGATATCAAGGCCATCCAGGCGCAACTGCCAGACCTCGCCAACCGGCGCCCCGACCTGATCGCATTGCAACTGGGTTATCAGGCGCAGGAAGAAAAAGTGCGCGGCGCAATCCTCGCCCAGTTCCCTTTGTTTTCGCTGGGCTATGCCTATGGCCGCGACACCAGCAACGTGCGCTCGCTCGGTCCGCAGCTGACCATGGATCTGCCACTGTTCGACCGCAACCAGGGCAACATCGCGCAGGAACGGGCGACGCGCGCGCAACTGCATGCGGAGTTCAGCGCGCGTCTGATCGCGGCAAAGTCCGAAGTCGAGGCCCTGCTCGCCGATCAGCAATTGCTGCAGGGCCAGCTCGACGCCAAGCGCAAGCTGCTGGCTGAAATGGAGCCGGTGGCGACGCGCGCGGAAGCGGCGTATCGCAATGCCGACATCGACGAACGCAGCTATGTCGACCTGACCACGACGCGCAACGCCAAGCGTCAGGAAATCCTCGCCCTGGAATTGACCCTGCTCGAACAGCAAGTGGCGATCGCCACCCTGGTCGGCGCCGGCATGCCACCGATCACTCTGGCCGATGCATCGGCCGATTCGGAGACGCAACCATGAAATCGTTTCACCTGCTCCTGCTGCTCGGCGCGACGGCGACCGTGACGCTGCCGTTTTTTCTGCGCGCCCAGGAAGACAGCAAGACGGAAGCGGCCAGTGTCCTGGTCGAAACCCAGCCCGTGCAGCGCGGCGAAATCGCCGACAAGCTGATCGCCTACGGCAGTGCAGTGCCCGCGATCAACGGCGGCATGACCCTGAGCGTGCAGGCCGAGGGTCGCGTGACGCGCATCGCGGTCACGCCTGGCGAAGCCGTGCATACCGGTCAGACCCTGCTCGAATTTCACCTGTCCGCAGCGGCGAGCAGCACCTACAGCCAGGCCGTGTCTGCACTCAAGCTGACGCAGGAGGAGCGCACGCGTACCGCTCACCTGCTCGAACAGCAATTGGCCACGCGCGATCAGAAGGCGCAAGCCGACAAGGCGGCAAGCGACGCGCAGGCCGCGCTCGATGCGCTCGAACGCGAAACCGGCGGCAAGCCGCTGCAGACCCTGGTCGCGCCGTTCGACGGCGTGGTCAGCACGGTGCCGGTGGCACAGGGCGATCGCGTCGCCGCAGGCGCGCCGCTGGTCACAATTACGCGCAGCAAGGGTCTTGTCGTCACCGTCGGCGTCGAGCCGAGCGAACGCGGCCGTCTCTCGGTTGGACAAAGTGTACAAGTGGAATCTCTCGCCGACAGCGCACAGACGCATG
>JAYTQX010000358.1:0-4839 GCA_043746455.1 Pseudomonadota bacterium | reverse complement strand
TACTGCATTGATCGCCGCACGACAAGGCGTTACGCCTTGTCCCCTCGTGCGCAGGCGTCCTTGCAGGGGCGCAAGCCTCGCCCTAATCCATGGTTGGCGCAAACTGCACTGCAACAATCATGCGAAAAATGTACCAATTCTGAAACAGTACAAAGCCGCGATGCAGGCGTCAGGCCGAGATGGCGTCGCTTTTGCAGACCGTGTTCCAACTCACTGCTGGTCGGGAGGTGCGCCGTATTTGTAGGCCGGATCGGCGCTGCTCGAGTACTTGGAGCGCACGAAGGCGAACATCTTCCACAGATCGTCGGCGCTCTTGACGATGGCGCCGAACGGCGGCATCGGACCGACCACGTTTTCACGCCCCTTGCGCGTATAACCGGCCTTCTGCAGTTCGTCGCTGCCGAGCGTAACCAGGCGGAAAATCGTGTCGTCGTCGCCACCGTAAACCCAGGTGTCGTTGGTCAACGGAGGACACATGCCGCCGCCGCCACCGCCGCCGTGGCAGCCGTTGCACCCGTAGCTCAGGAACAGGTGCTCGCCCTGCGCGACGACATCGGCCTGCGTGTCCTTGTACGGATTACTCAGTTTGCCCTTGGGTGTGCTTGCCACGAGATCGGCGGGCTTGATCGTCGTGTAGTCGACCGGCTTGGCGGCATCGGCGGCGATCGCCGTGTCCAGTGTGTAGCCGGCAGCGGCGACGGCGAGAGTGAGCGCCATTCCACCCAGAGCTTGCTTGATCACGATCCAATTCCTCCCGATTGATAGCGGTTTTGACTAACAAACCACGCGGCGGCGTGTATACATTTAAATTTATAATTCCGGTTGCCGCAGAATCGCTACCTGCATCATCGCCGCTGGCATCTGAATCGACGATGACAGCCGCGCACTGCGACGCAGCATCAGCCTGACTTGGCGCTCCCATGTCCGGCAGCTTCTTTCAGCAGCTTGAGCACGGCTTCGCTGTTATTCGACTGCGCGATGGTCAGCGCAGTGCGACCGTCCTCGCTGCGCGCATTCAGATCAGCACCCGCGTCGATGAGGCGCGTGCCGATTTTCGATTGATTGTTCGCGGCAACGATCATCAGCGCAGTCACGCCGCCTGGATTCTTCGCATTCACTTGCGCGCCGCGCTTGATCAGCAGATCGACGGTCTCCATCGAACCGGACATCGACGCGAGCATCAGCGGCGTATAGCCGCCTTTGCCGATCGGCTGGTTCACGTCGGCGCCGTTTTCGATCAGTGCGGCGGCCGCCTTGGACTTGCCGTTCTCCGCGGCGACGGCGAGCGGGGTCAAACCCTGGTCTTCCGACGCGGCGTGCTTCGCACCGTGCGCGACCAGCATGCGCACTGTCGCCGGATCGTCTGCCCAAGCCGCGTACATCAAGGGCGTCCAGTGGCTCTGGTCGGCCAGATTCGCGTCGGCCTTGTGCTCGGCGAGATAGGTGGCTACGTTGTCGAAACCGAAGCGCGTTGCGTTGCCCAGCGCCGTATAGCCATCGCCGAAGCGCACGTTCGGATTGGCACCGTGATCAAGCAGGTAGCCTACCCTTTGCAGATCGGCAGCGACGATCGCATTGCCCAGTTCGTCGTCGGGGTTGGCGCCGTTCGCCAGCCATTGTTTGAGCTGGGCGAGTGTCGACTTGCCGCCGTCCTTTTCCGCCACCTGCGGCGCCGGCAGTTGCGGCTTGTAGTCTCCGTGCGAGGGCAGGTTGCCGGAAATGATGCATTGAGCGCACTGCACCAGCGGGACGCCAAAGTCGTCGAGAATCTTGTGAATCTCGTCCTTGCGCACGCTGAGCGCGCGTTCGACAGCCGCCTTGATCTCGGGCCGGCCGCGCGGCACCGCGAGCGACATGTCGAATTCCAGAGGCACGGTGTCGTCGATCAGATTGACCGGCTGAATGATCAGCGGCGCATGTTTCATGGCGGCGTAGTAGCCGGCCATCGGCCCCCACTCAGCGGCGATGTCGAGCTTGCCATCGATCACTAGTTGAACTTGCCAGGAAGGCTGGTTCTCCTCGACGAGATCGCCGTTGTGACTCAAATAATGAATGACGGTATTCGCCATCACGCCATGCGCGGCAAGCGCTTGGCGAATCGCGGAAACCTGAAACACGCCGATGCGCAGTTTCTGCAGGCGCGGATCGTCGAGTGTCTTGAAACTGCCGTAGCCCTTGTCCTTGCGATAGGCGAACACGAAGGTCGAGCGGTACAGGGGCGCGGTGGTGATCGCGCCTTCGGTATCGGAGGCCATGTCCATCCAGATATCGCAATTGCCTTCGGACAGCGTCGTGCGCATCAGGCCGCGCTCGATCGACGGCCGCCAGTAGTAACTCACGCCGGTGCCGAGTTCTTTTCCGAGTACCTGCGCGATCTTGTTTTCGAACCCCTCGCCCTTCTCGTTCGACAGCGGCATATTGCCGGGATCGGCGCATATCGTCAGCGACTTGAGGGTTTGCTCGGCGGCTCCAGTTGCCGGCGCCGCGGTCGCGTCGGCATACGCGGCAGCAAACAGGGCGATGGCCAGCAATGGCTTGTTGATGCGGTGATTCATCTTGCTTCCTCCGGGGGTGCAACTTGGACAGCGGGCGACGTACTGAAATTCCGGCCCCGCGAGGGTAGAGCAGTTTGACGAGGAAAGCGAAACGCGGATCCTCTGATTCACAGGTTGTAGTTTGTTACCCGAAAGCGCCCGACGCGAACGCGTCGGGCGCTTGAGACTTACGAACTGCGGCAAATACTCAGCCGCCGATTGTGAACGTGTACAACGTACCGCCCTGCGGGATGTGATTCAGGCCCGCAGCCTTGGTCATCGCGGTCGCACCGATCGCGCCGAACTTGTCGCCGAGATCCAGACCCGCAGTGACCGGCAGGCCGATCCAGCCGCCGATACCGGACCACACCGAGATGTACTCCTTGCCGCCGACGGACCAGGCAATCGGATTGCCGATGATGCCCGAGCCGAGCTTGCGCGACCACAGCACCTTGCCGGTATTGCGATCCACGGCGCGGAAGTCACCACCGAGGCTGCCGTAGAACACCAGGCCACCAGCGGTCGTGAGCGTGCCACCCCAGTTCGGATATTGATCCGGGATTTCCCACTCGGTCTTGCCGGTTTCGACGTTGAACTTCTTCAGTTTGCCGGTCACGCCTGGTTTCTCGGGATACATAAACACGTTGGCGAACACGTATACCGTACCCTGCTGGGTGTGCGAACGTTCCTGCGGATTCAACTCCATGCACCAGTTGTTGGTCGGCACATAGAAGTTGGCCGGATCGCTCGGATCGACCGACGCGGGTTGCTGGTCCTTGCCGCCCATCGCGGACGGGCAGGACTGGACATTGGCTTGCGGCGCCAGCGGCGAATGTTCCGCGACCTTGACCGGACGACCGGTCTTCATGTCGACCTTCTCGGCCCAGTTCGTGGTCACGTACTTGTGCGCGTGCAACAGCCCGCCGTCGGTACGATCCAGAACATAGGCGAAGCCATTGCGGTCGAATTCGACCAGTGCCTTGTGCCCCTTGCCAGAGGTGTCCTTGATGTTGTCGACCAGGATGACTTCGTTGATGCCGTCATAGTCCCATTGGTCGAACGGCGTCTTCTGATAGACCCACGCCACTTTGCCGGTGTCCACGTTGCGCGCGAAGATCGACATCGACCACTTGTTGTCGTACGGTCCGGCGTTGCAGGCGGCCTGTGTCTGCGGCTTGGCACCGCAGCGGAACGACGGACTCCACAGACCCGGGTTGCCGGTTCCGTAGTAGACCAAGTGCAGGTCCGGATCGTAGGCATACCAGCCCCACGCGGCCCCACCGCCGCGCGTCCACTCGTCGCCCGGATACGTCTTGCCCAGATTCTTTCCGGCAACGCCGTATTCCGGATGCGCCTTGTTGGTGTCGGCCGTCATGCCGATATCTTCGTCGGTACCGTTGCTATAGAACTCCCACACCTTCTTGCCGTCGGCCAGCGCATATGCGGTGACACGACCGCGCGCCGCGAACTCGTCGCCGCCGAAGCCGATGAACACCTTGTCATTGGCGATGATCGGCGCGGGCGTGATCGTCTCGCCCTTATCCGGATGCGCGTGCTTGACCACCCACGCTTCCTTGCCTGTCGCCGCATCGAGTGCGATGACGTAGCCGTCGAGGGTGCCGAACACGAGTTTGCCTTCGGCGTAGGACATGCCACGGTTCACGGTGTCGCAGCAGGCGCGCGGCACGGCGGATTCGTCGCGGCCGCTGGTCTTGGTGTAGCTCCATACCTGCACCGGATGCTCCGGATCGGAAACATCGAGGGCCTGAACGATATTCGGCCAGCCGCTTTCCATGAACATCATCGGCTTGCCGCCGACGTCGCTGATTACCAAGGGTTGGCCTTCATGACCGCGCAGGGTGCCGCTGGACTGCGACCATGAGTACTGCAAATCCTTGACGTTGCTGGTATTGATGCCTTTGAGTTCGCTGAAGCGGGTCTGATTCAGGTTACCTGCGGGCGCTCCCCATTGATTGGGGTCTTTGAAACGTGCGAACTGTTCGCTGTCCGAATTGGCTGTTGCTAAACCGCTGACCGCAATCATCGCGGTAACGGCAACTGACAATTTCAATTGCTGTTTCAATGTGAACCATCTCATCTTAGTTCTCCTCCCACCAGGGATCTGTGTTACTCCCCGCGATTGCGGGGAACAATGGGCACACAGTCGTTACCCTGGGTGCCGTGCACAACGCGTGATGATCTTTTGTGTTCACTCAGATGACACTCCCTCCTTCGTGACGTGTCGTTCTTGTGGCGTAGCCGCGTGCACAAACCCGCAGCCCGGGCCGGACAATGGAATGCAACC
>JAYTQX010000357.1:0-4551 GCA_043746455.1 Pseudomonadota bacterium | reverse complement strand
CAGCGCGAGGATGACGAAGGCGATGACCAGGGCGATTTCACCGCCTTCCTTGACGCCGCCGAAACCCATGCCTTCGAACACGACCTGCATGCCGACCAGCTGCAGCGCGATATACGGCATCGTTGCCAGCACGCCGGTAAATGCCACGGCGAGCGAGAGCCAATGATTGCCGTAGCGGCCTTCGACGAAATCGGCGGTCGTAACATAGTGGTGCTTGCGGCAGACATTCCACAACCGCGGCATCATTGCGAAGACGAGCGGATAGACAATGATCGTGTACGGCAGCGCGAAGAACCCGTAGGCGCCGATCGCGAATACCAGCGCCGGTACCGCGACCACCGTGTAGGCCGTATAGACGTCGCCCCCGAGCAGAAACCAGGTGATCCACGTGCCGAAGCGCCGGCCACCAAGTCCCCACTCATGCAATTCCGACATATCCCCCGCCTTCCAGCGCGAGGCGAAAAAGCCGATGACAGTCACGAGTGCGAAAAAGAATGCGAAGACGATCCATGCGGTCCAATGGACTTCGCCGCTCATGACCTTTCCCCTCGGTAGACGATGTACGTGCACAGCGATGCCACCGGCACCCAGGCGAACATATACCAGTAGAAAAACGGAAACCCCCACAGATAGGGTTCGCGTGAGTTATAGAACGGCAGCCACAAAAGGCCGATGAATGGCACGAGCAACAAGAGACGGCGCATGAGCTTCCCCGAGGAGTCGTCGACAGAAACCGCGTAAGCGTCACGGAACGGAGCATGCCAGGTCAAGACGCAACCGCACATTGCCCATTGGCCGCTTGTATACCTCGTCGGCCGCATTGCACTGTAGAGTGATGGTTTGGGTCCGGCTCTACAGCCACTTCGCGCGGCGCAATCCGACGAACAGGCCGACGCAGATCGCGACGGTCAATCCGACGACGACGAAGTAGCCGTATTCGGTGCCCAGCTCGGGCATGTTGTGGAAGTTCATGCCATACCAGCTCGCGACCAGGGTCGGTGCGGCCAGCAGGGCGGCCCAGCCGGCCAGGCGCTTGACGACTTCGTTTTGCGCGACCGAAACCATCGCCAGGTTCACGTTCATTGCCGAGGAGAGCAATTCGCCCATCGTGTTGGTCGTGTCGCTGATGCGCGCGGCATGGTCGAACACGTCGCGCAGATAGAGTTTGACCTCGTCGCAGATCAGATGTCCGTGAAAGCGCGTGAGCTGGTTCAGGATATCCTGCATCGGCGACACCGCGAGGCGCAGCGTCACCAGTTCGCGCTTGAGCAGATACAGGCGTTCGATCACCTCGCGCTTGAAAGTGTCCTCGAAGATATCCTTTTCGAGTTCGTGCAATTCTTCCTTGAAATTACTCACGATCGGCAGGAAATTGTCGACGATGAAATCGAGAACCGCGTATAGCGCGTAGCTGGGCCCCAGCGCCATCAGCTCCGGTGTCTGCTCGCAACTCTTGCGCGCCGGCGCGTAGGAAAGCGAGGCGCCATGCCGCACCGTAAGCAGGAAGCGCGGGCCGAGGAAGATGTGCGTTTCGCCGAATTCGATCTTGCCTTCGACCACCTGCGCGGTGTGCAGCACGATGAACAAGGTGTCGTCGTAGATTTCGATCTTCGGCCGCTGGTGCGCGCTGTGCGCGTCCTCGATCGCGAGATCATGCAGGCCGAACTCTTCCTGCAGTTTCGCCAGCAGCGCCTCGTCCGGTTCGAGCAGGCCGACCCAGACGAACTGTTCGGGATCATCGAGTACATCGCTGATCGCATCGACCGAGATGTCGCGCAGCTTGCGCCCGTCCTTGCCGTAGGCGACGCAGTTGATCAGCATCGGCACGGACTGTGCGGACGAAGAATCGATCGGGTGGACTGGCGTATCCATAAGGTCTGCCGCAGGCATCAGTCGATGCCCGCATCATGCCGGAGTTGCGATGACCGCCGCAATCGCCGGAACGGGTACGCTCTGCCGCGCTCGCGGACGCGCGGCGTTTCGCCTAGAGATGGCAACCGGCTGGCACGAGGTACCCGGGGCGGGACAAGTTGACCGTGCCGCTAAGCCCCATATTCTCTCCACTCGCGAACGCATAAGTCAGGGTCATCGCCGTGCAGCTCTGGAAAGCGATGCTGGCCGTGCCAACGGGCGTGGTCTGCACCACGGCGGGACTGTCGAAGACGCCACCGGTCGTCGCATAGATCGGGATGTTGTTCGCCGTGGTCGTGCCCGGAGTAAAACCGCCCAGCTGCAGGGTGAACCAGCGTTCGCTCGCCGCTCCTCCGATCTGCTGGCCATTGGGTGAAAAAGTATACCAGGCGGCAAACAGGTTGTTGCCGACCGGATTGACGGCGAACAGCAGTCCCTGACCGCTCGTATTCGGGTCGTACCATGGACCGGAGAGCAGATAGTCCGATGGGCTGTTGCCGTTGTCGCCACTTTGTCCGCAGGTCACGTTCGCACCCAGACGGATGATCGGGATCGTGCCGTTGCGCACCTTGCCGTCGCTCAAGTGGTAGGTAAGTGTGCCGCGCGTGCAGTCGCTGAATTGGATCGTGGCCTGCCCCACCGGCGTTGCGCCGATAGGCGGGCCGGCGTTGAAATTGCCGCCGTAGGTGGCGTAAACCTGCAGTGTGGCGCTGCTGTTGACCCTGCTGACAGGTCCTTGAATCGTATACCAGCGCTGTCCACCCGCGGCGAGGACGTCGAAGGTAAACCAGCCGCCGAAAAAGAAACCTTGTCCCGGGCCGATAAGGTCCGGAATCGTCTGCACCAGCAGGCCCTGGCCACTTTCGTTGGGATCGTACCAGGCGCCGGTGAGGCCGATCTGGTCGAGATTCACCGATGGTGTCACATTGGTCCACTGTGCCAGCAAATTGGCGACATCAATCGATCCGAGCCCCGTGGCCAGATCGTATCCTGCGCCCACCTGAAACCCCGCGAGACCGCCCGACAATCCATTCGGTCCCGGCGTGCTGTTGTTGCACATGCTCGGTACCGACACCGAACAGCCGGAGACGCCGCTCGATGCCTGCGTGATGTCGTGAAACACGCCGTTTTGCGGCGTGGCCGCAAGCGCATAGAGGCGCGGATTCAGATTTCCCTGCGCGGCTCCCATGCGCTGGTTCAGCAATGCGGCGATGCCAGCCATGTCCGGGGTCGACGCCGATGTGCCGAAGAAATTCGCGAATGGGAACTGGCCTTGCGAATCCAGCACGCACGAGCTTCCGATCGCCGCCAGACAACCGAAATAGCCGTCGTGCGCGGACGCACTGAAAGAGATGTCCGGTGTGTAGCGGCCCTGCTTGCCGGGAACGCCGAGGCCGGTTTGCCAGTAGGGGGTCGGGATGAACGCGCTGATGCCGCCGCCTGTGGCCGATGCCTGCGTCCTGCCGTTGCCGTCGAGCGGCTCGTTCCATGCGCCCTCGGGGATATAGCCCAGCGCGGAAGCGAAACCCGCCGTGTTGCCCCCACTCCAATATTGACCCAGATTGGCCGCATCGGCGAATTGCGTGCCGCCGACACATGTGGCGTAGCTCGACACGCAGATGAAGTTCGAACTGGCGATTTGATTGGCCGGCGGCGCGGCATTGTAGGGATCGCATCCCGCTGCGCCTGAATCGCCGGAGATCACGAAAACCGAAATGCCCTCGGCCGCGGCCTGGCTGAAAAGGTTGTCGTAGAAATCGACCCCGGATTGCCCTGCATCGGCTTCGCAGCCACCAAAGCTGATACTCATGATCTGTGCGGGGACGGGATTCGTGTCGACAACATATTCACTGGCAATGCGCAATCCGCTTTGCGATGTCGTATCGCCGCTGATCACAAGATCGATCGTTGCGCCGGGGGCCACGCTCGCGGCCCGGGTGACATCGATCGTCGCTTCAAGCTGATCCTCAGTCACACCGCCCGACGAAGCCGCCGGCCCCGGATCGACGCCGGCGGGTGGCACGATGATCGTCGGGTCCTTGACTCCCAGCTGTGACCTTTGCTGGAAGTTCTCGATATCAGGCAGGTATGCGCGTGCGCGGCCGATAACGGCGATCGTCTGGCCGCTGCCATCGATGCCTTGCTGATAATCCGGATTGAGGTCGTAGATCCTGGCGAAGTCCGCCGGGAAAATATATTGGGTGCAATTGCTGCCCGAACAGAATGTCCCGCCGGGATGGGCGCTGGCTGCGGCCCGCGTCGCGGACGCCGCGGCGCCGGCGCCATTGTTTGCGTGCTCTTTGATCGTGTACAGCCCGTTGACCGAGCGAATCATCGCGGAGAATGCGACGGGTATGCGCGGGGCGTCAGCGTTGGCGATGCGCGTTTCGCCGGCGACGCGATACGCATGCATGCGGGTCTGGAAAGCGGCACCGACTTGGCCCGCCGAAGCGCTGTAATCGATGCGCGTGCGACTGTTCGCGAACTTGTCGACGTGCAGGCCTTTCGCGCGCATCCAGTGCGTCAACGCATCGATATCCGGTTGCGAGTTGCCGAATCTCTCACCCAGCTCGGACGGCGTCAGCCAGTGATGAAAATCCGCGGAGTGCGGATCCTGCTGTTGCAGCAGGAATTGTTCGA
>JAYTQX010000356.1:0-7057 GCA_043746455.1 Pseudomonadota bacterium | reverse complement strand
GCCAACCAGTACGGTTTCCGTGAAAGCGCCTGCGAAGGCGTGGCCGAGGTCGCTGAAGAAACCCACTAATAGGTCACTGCTGTTCGCGATTGATAGAATCTAGCCCGGCTCTGCCAAAGGGTTGATAAGTTGCGCACGCGTTCCGTCATTTGCTTGATATTTCCGGAACGGTCGAACAGCCAGCCTGCCATCATGCCGACTGGTATGGCTACTACTACGCTGTGAGAAAGCAATTTCGCAAGGGTGCCGACAGAAGTGGTGACCATGCTCCGTGATGCCCTCCGCTTAGCTTCATCCGCCGCCTCCACCACGCGCTGCTTGCCTACTGCGACCTTGTAGCTCTGCGCTGCGGCGATCACCAACAACGGGAAGAGCGGGTGGAACGAATGCCAGAATTCGTCGAGAAATCCAGGATTGGTCGCATCGAACGTCGCGTGGATCGTGTTCGCAAGATCGGACTCGGAAATGTGTGAGTCCAATATCATGCTATTGCCGTCAAGCGATTTAGCAACTTCGTCGGTGGTGAGTATGACGATGTCTGGATAAACATCCAGCGCGTGCTTAATGTAACCGACGCTCTCTGTGGCCTTGAGTTGCAGAAAATCCGCGACTTGTCCGTGTCCATCGACGATGCGGATGTCCCAACCGGGCTGGATCATCGAGTCCGCCAATTCGGCGTGATATCCGCTCGGCAAAATGACATCGCCGACGGCGTGATGCGCGTTTAGCTCGTCAGTAACGAGGTATTCGAAGTACTTGCCTTTTGCAGTGTTCACCATCCCCATCCATTCCTGATCGGTGTACTGACCGATCTTCGCCGGATCAAAGTTGGGATAGTGTCGTGGATGGCTTTTAGTGCAAGTGAGTTGACGTCGCGACTGCCATCGATGCTCAAGCTGGTTGCCATTGCGGCCAAATCGATAAGACGCGTATTTCTTGCTTGGCAACGACGCTTCACGATGACGCCGAGCTTGTCGAACTCGCCGCCAGCCCATGGACCGTATCGGTTGATTAGCGGCGTCAAATAACCTTCATTCATTATCAGCGCCCAGTGTAAATTGGGCCCCCGCTGCCTGACGAGGGATCGGCTGTATCCCCGATTAGCGCAGCGGTCAACGCAGCAAGCTGGCCCTCCAATGCAGTGATGCGATGTTCCTGCGCAATCACGCGCTGCTCCATTGCGGTTATGAAGTTGTCCATGCCGCTCAATACTTCTTCGATTCGGGAGTAGCTCTCGCGTAGCTCCCCAGTCAAATCATCGAGTGAAAGTCCCATCATTCCCCCTCTTGCTTGTGACTATTGCGCAGGTATCCGATGCGGTGCGTAACGAATCCGCCACACCCAGTCCGTGCTAGAGCCACCCTGACATTCAAACAATGCGTGCGATGCACATATCCAACCAACGGAGAACGTCTAACCTTAGTAACCGAGGCTAATATTTGTGGGTATTGGTTTGACGGACAGCTTCACGTCCCCAGCGAAAACGGCGTGAAGTGCGTGCCGCGATCGAAGTAGTCCTCGTTCTCGGCGCGCTTGAGTGCGGCGACGATGCGGTAGGTCAGCGGTGTGGCGAGGATTTCCCAGAGCACCTTGAGCGTGTAGTTGGAAACCATCACGGTCAGCACGAGCTTGGTTTCCCAGACGCCGAGGAACGCAGCCGGATAGAACACCAGCGAATCGACGCCTTCGCCGAACACGGTCGAACCGACGATGCGCGACCACAGCGCATTGCCGTTTGTCCACAATTTCATTTTTGCCAATGTATAGGAATTGACGAACTCGCCGCAGAAGAACGCAGCGATCGAGGCGAACACGATGCGCGGTGTCTGGCCGAAGATGGACTCGTATGCGTCCTGGCCGTGCCAACCCGCCGCGGGCGGCAGCTTGACCACGACCGTGGCCATGATCGAGGCGAACACCAGCGCGGTGAGTCCCGACCAGATCACGCGGCGCGCGCGCGCGTAGCCGTAGACCTCGGTGAGGATGTCGCCGAACACGTAGGAAATCGGAAAAAACAGCACGCCGGCGCCGAACGTGAAGTCGCCGATCAGCGGCAGGTTCACCGTGGCGACCTTCGCCGGCCCGATCAGGTTCGAGCACAGCAGCACGCAGACGAACGCGCCGAGGAT
The DNA here is from genome assembly GCA_043746455.1 of Pseudomonadota bacterium. Taxonomy (GTDB): domain Bacteria; phylum Pseudomonadota; class Gammaproteobacteria; order Xanthomonadales; family Rhodanobacteraceae; genus Rudaea. The sequence goes on along the minus strand of JAYTQX010000356.1, from coordinate 4,928 downwards.
GAAGTCGTAGTAGCGGTAGGTGCGCGGCGCGGCGCTCGGCGAGGTCATGGCGTTCACAGTTGCAACGGGTCGCTAGCATGCCGACTGGGTGCCATCAAAAGCAACGTCCACCACGAAGGACACAATGGAACACGAAGGAATTGATTGATCACCTTGGCTTTTCCTTGGTGTCCTTTGTGTCCTTCGTGGTGAGTCTTGAGCTTTTAATATCCGAGTCAGTGCGCAACGAACAGGGGCACGTCGCTGTGCTGGAACAAATACCGCGTCGAGCCGCCGAGCACGAGTTCGGCGATGCGCGAATGACCCCAGGCACCCATCACGATCAGATCGGCCGCCATCGTGTGCGCGTTGTTCAATATATTGGCGCCGTATTCGTTGGTCGGCGTGAACGGGCGGAACTCGGCGGCGACGCCGTGGCGCGCGAAATACGCCGCGAGGTCGAGTTGCGGCAGATGGCGCGCGCCGACCAGGCTTTGTTGTTCGGCGCCGTCGAGCACGACGATCTGCTTGGCCAGGCGCAGCACGGGCAAGGCACCGCTGATCGCACGCGCCGCTTCGCGACTGTGATTCCAGGCGATGATGACGCGCTCGCCCACGCTCGTGGGTTTGGCCGTCTCCGGCACCACGACGACGGGAATGCCCGCGCCGAATACGGTGCGCGAGACTGTGCCCCAGCCGATCGGTGCGTCCGCGGTCAATTGCGGCCGCTCGGCGACGATCAGATCGCACCAGCGCGCGGCGTGACAGATCGCTTCGACCGGTTCGCCCTGCGCAACCAGCCATTCGCCGGCGACGCCGTGCGCGGCGAGGCGCTTCTCCCAGACATCGCGTTGCGCCAGCGCGGCGTCGTAGAGATCGTCGGCCTCCTGCACCTGGAACACCACGGTTTCCAGCGTGCTGTAGGCGACCGAGCCGAGCGCGGCGACGTACAGTCCGAGCAGATGCGCCTGCAATCGATGCGCGAGGGTCAAGGCCACGGTTGCAGCCAGCGATTCGCCCTCGTAACGGCGCACGTGCACCAGAATATCGAAATTAGCCATGCTCGCCCCCTCCGCGTTGCGCGCTGGTGACCGTAGCTTACGCCCTTGCACGGACCTTGAGCACGGGCGATGACCTTCCGCACATGCCGCATCTTGCGGATGGCGCTATGCTTTGATCGCCGATCGGGCTTTGCTTTGACGGAGTCGACGATGCTCAAGTTCCTGATTCTGTTTCCGCTGATGGTGGGATGTGCCGTCGGCGCCGCCGTCTTGCTGCCCCTGCTCGCGCTCGCGCCGTTGCTGCTGCTCGTGGCGCTGGCGATTGCGCTGCCGCTGCTGATCCTGCGCGTGCTTCTTGGGCTGGTCTTCGGCATCGGCGGCCTGATCGTCGGCGCGCTCGGTATCGGTTTGGCGATCGCCGGCGCGATGCTGGTGCTGGCACTGGGCGTCGTTACCGCGCATCTATTGTTGCCTTTGCTGGTGATCCTCGGTCTGGTCTGGCTGATCCGCCGCGCTGCGAGGCCCGCGCCATTGCAGCTGGAGCACCACCCAGGCTGACCAAATCGTAAACCGCTGCCTGCGGGCGAATCGAAGCTGAACGCGAATATCCGGTGCACGCCTGCGTTTACGATTCCTTCACACGGTGCCGGTAAGATTGAATCCGGATCAACCAAGAGAAGGAGTGCACCATGCGTCTACGTATTCTCGCACCTGTTGTTCTGGCTGCCGCAGTAACGGCCAGCCTGTGGTCAGGCCACGCTGAAGCCGCGGGCAAGACCGACTGCAAAATGAAGTTTTCGCTCAGTGGCTGGTCGGCGATCTACAAACATGCGGAAGGCCACGGCGTTATCACCTGCGACAACGGCCGCTCGTTCAACGTGAATATCGTCGCGGTCGGTGGTGGCCTCACCGTCGGCAAGTACCACGTCGATGATGGCACCGGCAAGTTTTCCGATGTCAGCAGCACCGACGAGCTGTTCGGCAGCTACGCGCAAGGCGAAGCCAATGCCGGCGTGGTCAAATCCGGTACCGCGCAGATTCTGACCAAGGGCACGTCGTCCCTGGCTCTGGCCGGTGCGGGCGAAGGCGTCGATTTGGGCATCTCGTTCGGCAAGTTCACCATCACTCGCGCCAACTAATCTGGCCGCAGTCATCGGGAAGCGTTGAAACCAGCGCAGGTTTCTTCCCGTTCGCAGAATCAAACCCCACCCATGCGCTTCTGCGCATGCGGTGGGGTCACCGCGCTGTCATGACTACGGCGCACCGCCGTACTCGTTCGAGATTCTTGCGCAAGTTGCAAACTAAAGGCTCGTCATTCCGACACGGATTGCCGGGTATTCAACGGCGAAGCTGGTCATCCAGGAGCCAGGGAAGGCTGCTCATATCGAAACCATGGTGTCGGATTGGCATCCTTGCAGTCCGGGTTCCGGTAATCCCTGCAGGAATGACGGTTCTACCTGGGACAACCCAACTTTGATTTGCCCGCACCTGCGCAAGTCGATATGTTGAACCCATGTCCGCAGAAGGCACCCCGCGCTACACCTTCGGCGAGGAACTCGCCAACGGCCTGACCCACGCTTTCGGCGTGCTGCTGAGCTTGGCCGGTATCGCCACCCTGCTGGTCGCGGCGCGCGCGACGCCGCAGGCGCTTATCGCCTGCGCGATCTACGGCATCACGCTGGTCGCGCTGTATACGACCTCGACGCTGTATCACTCGATCCAGCACCCACAGTCCAAACAACGGCTGCAGACGCTCGATCACATCGCGATTTTTCTGCTGATCGCCGGCACCTATACGCCGTTCGTGCTGATCACCTTGCGCGGCGTCTGGGGCTGGGGTCTGTTCGCCACGATCTGGACTCTCGCCGCGCTCGGCGTGATCTTCGAGCTCACATCGCTGCGCCGGTTCCGCCGTACGATGGTGGCGCTGTACATCGCGATGGGCTGGGTCGGCCTGGTCGCGATCAAGCCACTGGTCGCGGCATTGCCGAGCGCCGGCCTGTGGCTGCTGTTCGGCGGCGGCGCGGCGTATACCTGCGGCGTGGTGTTCTATCGAATGCACGGCCTGCGCTATCACCATGCGCTGTGGCATCTGTGCGTGCTCGCCGGCAGCGTGCTGCAATATTTCGCGGTGCTCGGCTACGTGCTGCCGCAGGCGCGGGCATGAGCGGCGACGCGCTGGTGACCCACCGCGGCGGCTGTCACTGCGCAGCGGTGCGCTTCGAGGTCGACGCGCCTGCGCGCATCGCTGCGATCGAGTGCAATTGCAGCATCTGCCGGATGACCGGATTCCTGCACCTGATCGTTCCGGCCACGCGCTTCCGCCTGCTAGCCGGCACGGAATTATTGACCGAGTATACTTTTAATACCGGCGTCGCCCGCCACCGCTTCTGCCGCGTGTGCGGAATCAAGGCGTTCTATATTCCGCGCTCGAATCCCGACGGCATCGACGTCAACGTGCGTTGCCTCGATCCGGCAACGATCGCGGGCATCGATGTAACGCCGTTCGTCGACGACGACCGCGAGGCCGCGACCGCGGCGATTGGGCATCTGACGCGGGCCGACGACAACAACGGCTAAATAACGAAAGCCAGCGCGAACACACCGAGCATGGTGAAGCACAAGGCGATTTTTGCCAGCGTGCCGAACAGCAGGCCCAGCCAGGTGCCGACGCCGACTCTCGCAGCTTTATCCATCTTGCTGCCGGCGCCGAGTTCACCCGCAAGCGCGCCCAGAAACGGTCCGAGCAGCAGGCCCGGCAGGCCGAAAAAAATGCCGACGAGGGTGCCGCACAGGGCGCCCCACAAGGCGTATTTGCTTGCGCCTACGCGGCGTGCGCCGAGCAGACCGGCGACGAAATCGACCAGCATCGCCAGCAGGCACAGCACGCCGAGCAGGATCAGGGTAAATGTGCCGACGTGGGCAAAGCCGTCAGCCCACGCGGCGAGCAGCATGCCGGCGAATACCAGCGGCACGCCGGGCAGCACCGGCAGCACGCTGCCGATCAGGCCCGCGACGATCAGCATGCCGGCGAGGACGAAATAGAGGATCTGCGGAATCTGCATGCGCCCGCGACCGCAGTCACCGCGATCAGTACGTGCTCGCCGACCTTGCTTCGGCGGACTGGATATCTTCCTTGTCCACGGCAAAACCATCCTGGTATTCGGTCTTGAGCATCGCGTAGAAAATCTTCGCCGGTACTTCGAGCTGCTGCACGCCTTGCGCGCTCGCGGCGACCTGACCGGGCTGGAATTGCAGACTCAGCCCGATGGCCTTGCCGTCAACGCCGTCGATCAGGAACGTGGAAAAATTCTGCGGATTCGCTTCGGTGCCCTGCTCGACCGCCGTGCGCATCGTCTTCAGACGCTCGGTCAATTGCGCGTCGGCGAGATTTTGCTGGCGCAGACGGGCTTCGGCATCCGCCTCGAAGCGGCGCCTGGCTTCCGCGCTCAACAGTTGCATGGCCGCGGCAGGGTCGCCGAACAGATCGTCGAGTGCGACGATTTTTGCGCTCGGCAGGTGCTCGGTAAACGTCGCACTCAGAGGCTGCGGATGCGCATCGCCAAGATCGCTCTCGCCGCTGGCGATGACGCTGACGAAATCCTGGGTGCGTGTGGCCACGCTGAATCGCAGACGCAGATACGGCGCCGCAGCCGCGTTGTCCTTGCGCACGGCAAGGTCGGCATCGAATTTCCTGCGCACGTCGTCGGCATAGACGTGCAGCGCATGGTCCAGCGCCGCAAGTTCCGGCGCCAGCTCGGGAAACTGGATCGCGTAGCGGGGCGCGGCGGCGTTCACGCCGCCTCCGGCACCAGTCATTGCGGCGATCGAGGTCGACGACGAACGATCGCAGCCCGCGCTGCCGAGCACGATCAGCGCAAGAATCAGTGGAAGCGGGCTGCGCGCTGCGCGGCGTGGCGCGAGGGAAATCGGAAGCATGCGGTTACG
>JAYTQX010000355.1:0-1710 GCA_043746455.1 Pseudomonadota bacterium | reverse complement strand
CGCGACAGCTCGCGCCATGGTGCGGAGATCGACCAGCCGACCGGCAAGGCAATGCGCAGTTGCGCGTCCGCATCGCCCTGCGCATCCGGCCGCAACAGCAACAGCTGCGGCGCGACGGCCATGTCGTCGCCGAGGCGCCAGCCGACGTCGGGTTTGCGCGTGTTCGCGAGCGCGCTTAGATCGGCGCGGTAGCGCAGGCACTCGCCGGCCTGCCAATCCCTGGCCGTCCATTCGCCACTGCCGGCATCCACGGCGCGGCCTTCACCACGCCGCAGCTCATGCACGAAACCCATCGCCCAGGCCGAATCCGCCGCGAATGCAACATGCGTGTGCGACTGCGCGAGGCAGAGTTCGACAGCGGTCGTCAGGGTCGCTGCGTCGAACTCGACCGTGTAGCTTGGCGCGTCCTGCGCATGGAGCGCGGACACACACAGCATCAGGATCGTACCGAGCGCAAGACGTGCGCTGTTGAGCGGCGTCTTGCATAGGCCAAGCGACAGATTGCGATCGGTGCGCAGGCGGGAATTCATTGCGGAAGTATGACCCGATTCGCGCACGCACCATTACAATTCAGGCAATGGACGTATCGCATCTATTGGACGATCTCAATCCTGCGCAGCGTGAAGCGGTCAGTGCGCCGCCAGGACATTATCTCGTACTCGCCGGCGCCGGCTCGGGCAAGACCCGCGTACTCACGCACCGCATCGCCTGGCTGCTGGAGGTCGAGGGTGCATCGCCGTGGTCGATACTCGCGGTCACCTTCACCAACAAGGCCGCCGGTGAGATGCGCGCGCGCTGTGAGTCGCTCATCGCGCCGGGCACGCGCGGCTTGTCGGTGGGTACGTTTCACGGCATCGCCCATCGCCTGCTGCGCCAGCACTGGCGCGAGGCCAACCTGCCGCAGACCTTTCAGATACTCGACAGCGACGATCAGCAGCGTCTGATCAAGCGCACGATCGCCGCGCTCGGTCTCGACGAGGCGCGTTTTCCGCCGCGCCAGGCCGCCTGGTTTATCAATACGGCAAAAGACGAGGGCAAGCGTCCAACGGATTTTGAGCACGGCGGCAATCCGCTCACGCGCACTCTGCTCGATATTTATCGCGCCTACGATGAAACCTGCCAGCGTTCGGGTCTGGTCGATTTCGCCGAGTTGCTGCTGCGTTCGCATGAGCTGTGGCTCAACGATGCTGCCCTGCTCGCGCACTATCGCGAACGTTATCGACACCTGCTGATCGACGAATTCCAGGACACCAACACGATTCAGTACGCGTGGATCCGCATGCTCGCGGGCCAGACCGGGCAGGTCTTCGTCGTCGGCGACGACGATCAGGCGATTTATGGCTGGCGCGGCGCTCGCGTGGAAAACGTCCAGCACTTCCTGCGCGACTTTCCTGGCGCGCAGACCATCCGCCTGGAGCAGAACTACCGCTCGACCGGCACCATTCTGCAGGCGGCGAACGCGATCATCGCGAACAACCCGCAGCGTCTGGGCAAGAAATTGTGGACCGCGGGCGAAAGCGGCGCGGCGATCGCACTCTACGCCGCCTACAACGAGCAGGACGAAGCGCGCTTCGTGATCGAGCGCATCCGCGAACATCTGCACAATGGCGGTCGCGCACAGGATTGCGCCGTTCTCTACCGCTCGAATGCGCAATCGCGCAATTTCGAGGAGCAGCTGATCCAGCACGATCTGCGCTACCGCGTCTATGG
>JAYTQX010000354.1:0-3699 GCA_043746455.1 Pseudomonadota bacterium | reverse complement strand
TCGATGCCGCGTTCTGGCGCATGCTCAAGGATATCCGCCGCTTCTATCGCAGCGCGCCGGCCCTGCTCGACGACAGCCAACCCAACTGGACCGTGGGCGAGTATCTGCACCGACACGACTACTCGGACCTTTTTCGCGACGACCACCTCGTACCGATGGCATCGGCGCTGTGGTCCTCGTCGGCCGCGCAGATCCTCGATTTTCCGCTCAAGCATCTGCTGCGCTTCATGGCCAACCATCAAATGCTGCGCCTCGTCGGGCGCCCGCAGTGGCGCGTGGTCGGCGGCGGTTCGCAGACCTATGTGCGCGCATTGAGCGCGAACTGGCGCGTCGAAGTGCGCCTCGATTGCGCGGTTCGCAACGTGCATCGCGAGGCCCGCAAAGTCATCGTCGACAGCGCGAGGGGCGGCGACCTGTTCGATGCCGTCGTGCTCGCCTGTCACAGCGATCAGGCGCTGGCCATGCTCGACGATGCCGACGACGACGAACGCGCGATCCTTGGCGCGATGAAATACCAGCGCAACGACGCGGTGCTGCATACCGATGCGCGCCTGCTGCCGGCCAACCGCAAGGCCTGGGCTGCGTGGAATGCACATGTGCCGGCGGTGGCCAATGGCGAATGTACGGTCAGCTATTGCATGAATATTCTGCAATCGATCGAGGTGCAGCGGCCGCTCGTGGTTACCCTCAATCGCACGCGCGACATCGATCCCGCCGCGATACTCTGGCGCGGTGAGTACGATCATCCGCTGCAGACCAAAGCCTCGGCTGCTGCGCAGAAACGCAAGGCGGAAATCCAGGGGCGGCGCAATACCTGGTTCGCGGGCGCGTACTGGGGCTTCGGCTTTCACGAAGACGGCATGCGCAGCGGCATTGAGGTGGCGAACGCACTGGGAGTCGATTGGCCATGAATTCGTCCATGCCAGCCGCAACCGAGATCGCCGTCGCGCGCGAGTCGCTCGCCAATACGACCAATCAACCGGCTAAAAACGCCGACGCGCCAGGCGTCGCGATAGCACCGCAACGATTCGCAAGCGCCATCTATGAAGGCTGGGTACGCCATCGGCGTTATGCGCCGCATGCGAATGCCTTCAGCTATCGCATGTACATGATGTACATCGACCTGGCTGAACTCGACCACGTGTTCGCAGGCCGCTGGCTGTGGTCGACGAAGCGGCGCAATCTCGCGCAATTCCGTCGCAGCGATTATTTCGGCGACGCGACGCAATCGCTGGATGGCGCCGTGCGCGAGCATGTTGCACGCGCAACCGGCACACGTCCAAGCGGGCCGATCCGCCTGCTCGCGCATCTGCGTTATTTCGGATTCTGCTTCAATCCGGTGAGCTTCTACTATTGCTATGCCGAAGACGGCACGACGCTCGAAACCATCGTCGCCGATATCACCAATACGCCGTGGAAAGAACGCCACGCCTATGTGCTGCCGGTCGCCGGCGCCATGCGCCACGCCAGTGCGCTCGGCTGGCAGTTCGACAAGGCCTTCCATGTCTCGCCGTTCCTGCCGATGCAGTGCCGTTACGACTGGCGCTTTACCGCGCCGGGCGAAAATCTGCACGTACACATGGATGTGTACAAATCCACAACGCCGCAAGACGAGGTCTGGGCGCGCGAAGTCGATGCGACCCTGGTACTGCAACGCCGCGAACTGAATGCGGCGAATTTCGCGCGCGTGCTCGCGCGCCACCCGCTGATGACGCTCAAAGTCGTCGCGGCGATCCACTGGCAGGCGCTGCGTCTTTTCCTGCGCGGCAACCCTGTCTTCGATCATCCCCGAATCGATTCGGCGCACATCGACACCACCTCCTCAACTTCTTCAAGACCTTCGGAGTCCCGACATGAGCCTTGAGACCGTTCCTTTCACATCGGCCGACGACACCTCGCAATCGCTTTCGAGCCTGGATCGCGTGCTGCGGCATAAAATGCTCGCGCAGATGCAGAACCTGCGCGAAGCGCAGCTCGCGATCGACGATGCCGGGGGCACGCAGCTTCTCGGTCGCCCCGCGCCGACAGCGGAGCAGACCCTGCACGCGCGCATTCGGGTGCACGATCCGGCGTTCCATCGCATGACCGCCCTGAGCGGCAGCGTCGGCGCCGGCGAGGCGTTCATGGACGGCATGTGGGACTGCGACGATCTCGTCGCGCTGATGCGCATGCTGGTGCGCAATCGCGACCTGCTCGATGCGATGGAAACCGGCTCGGCGCGACTCGGCGGCGCGCTGATGAGAATCTGGCACGCGCTGAGCCGCAACACGCTTGCGGGCAGCCGCCGCAATATCGCCGCGCACTACGATCTGGGCAACGACCTGTTTCGTCTGTTTCTCGACGACAACATGATGTATTCCAGCGCCTTGTACGAATCCGAGAGCGACTCGCTTGATGTCGCCTCGACGCGCAAACTTGATCGCATCTGCCGCAAGCTCGCGCTCAATGCCAACGATCATGTCGTCGAAATCGGCAGCGGCTGGGGCGGCTTCGCGCTGTATGCGGCAAGAACCACCGGCTGCCGCGTTACCACGACGACGATTTCCGAGGAGCAATATCGACTGGCGCGCGAACGCATCGCCGCGGCCGGCCTCTCCGATCGCGTGACCGTGCTGCTCGAAGATTATCGCGATCTGCGCGGAACCTACGACAAACTCGTGTCGATCGAAATGATCGAAGCCATCGGCCATCAGTATCTCGACACCTATTTCCGCAAAGTCGGCAGCCTGCTGCGCGACGACGGCGCAGCGCTGATCCAGGCGATCACGATCGAGGACCATCGCTATGCGCAGGCGCTCAAGGCGGTCGATTTCATCAAGCGTCATATCTTTCCCGGCAGTTTCATTCCGTCGATCAGCGCGATGCTCGGCTCGCTGGCGCGCACCGGCGACATGAAATTATTCAACCTCGAAGACATCGGCCCGAGTTATGCGCTCACTCTCAAAGCCTGGCGCGAACGCTTTCTCGCGCGCCGTGCCGAGGTGCTCGCGCTCGGCCTGCCCGAGCGCTTCGTGCGCATGTGGGAATTCTATTTCGCCTATTGCGAGGGCGGCTTTCGCGAGCGCTCGATCGGCGCGGCGCAAATGCTGCTGACACGGCCACGCTGCGGCCTGGCTCAGTTCACGCCGGGGCTGTCGGCGTGATTCCTGCGCGCGCCGCCATCTGGATCAACGCGATTCTTTTCCAGCTCGTCTGGATAAGCACTGTGGCGGGCGCCGCGCGCGGCGCGTGGTGGGTCGGACCGGTCGCGGTCGGCGCATTCGCCGCATACGAGTTCGCGCGTGGTGGCCACGCTCGCGCGGATGCGCTGCTGATCCTGCTCGCAGTGGCGCTCGGCTTCGCCGCCGACAGCCTGCTCGTGCAGGCCCACTTCGCCAGCTATGCCAGCGCGGTTCCGTCGGATCGCTACGCGCCGATCTGGATACTTGCGCTGTGGGCGAACTTTGCGCTCACGCTCAATCATTCGCTGGCCTGGCTGCAGTCGCGCCCAGGGCTTGCAGCCGTGCTCGGCGCGATCGGCGCCCCGCTTTCGTATTTCTTTGCCGCACGCAGCTGGCACGCATTGTTGCTGGCCGATCCAATCGCGCTGACCCTGGCGCTGCTGGCCGCGATATGGGCGGTCGCGACACCGCTGTTGTGCGAGGCAGGTTCGCGGTTGAACCATTCGCACGCTGCCGCGAGCGCCGCGATGCCCACCGG
>JAYTQX010000353.1:0-7101 GCA_043746455.1 Pseudomonadota bacterium | reverse complement strand
CGGCGCCTTTACCGATGCGTTCGCTCCAGACTTTCTGCACGTTGATGCTCGGCGCGAAGGTCTCGGCGAGCTTGGTCGGCGGCTCGATGTTTTCCTTCTTGGTATCGTTGAACCAACCCTTGATCGTGGCGCAGCCGGTCATTACGGCGACCAGCGCAACCATGGCCAGTGCGCGCAGGGACGCCCGCGTAAAGCGCGAGCGGCGTGTCGTGTCGAGCTTGCTCATGAGCCTTTCTTCTCCGCGCTGCCTGCCGCGGTCGAGGGCAGGTCGTTGAGCTTCATTTCCACAAAACTGCGGTTCGGCGCGTTCTGATCGAGATGGGTCAATGCATCGGTGTAGGCGGCGCGTGCGTCGTCCTTGCGCCCGAGCACAACCAGCGCATCGCCGCGCAGCTCGGCTGCGGTCGCGTCGAAGCCGCCCTTGGGCAGCTTGTCGAGCAGGTCCAGCGCGTCCTGCGCCTTGGTCTGCGCGATATCGACGCGCACCAGATTCAGTCCGGCGACCGCTTTCAACGCATCGATGCCTGCATGTTGCCAGGCCCAGTCGAGCGCTTTGTGCGCCGTTTCCGTATCGCCGTGTTCGGTCGCGATGTCGGCTTCGCGCATCGCTGCGAGCACGGCGTAGGGTGTGTCGGCGAAGTCGGATTTGAGCTTGGCCGCGATCGCCTTGGCGGCATCGTAATCCTTCTTCGTCATATCGGCGCTGAGCGCGTCGTACTGTACGGCGGCATCCATATGGTGCTGGGCGCGATGCGTGCGCCACTGCTGCCAGCCGAACAACAGCACCAGACCAAGGCCAATTCCGATCAGGATCGAGGCGGCGTTTTCACGCAGCCACTTCTGTACCTGTTCGCCCTGTTCGTGTTCGTCCAATACCTCGAATGCCATCGTCGCAACTACCTCAAGAATTCGTTACTGTGGGATTGCACGCGAGCCAGCGCGTGCTGCAATGGCGCGGGCGCCACAAACCACCGCGGTCGGGGCGCGTAGGTTAGCAGGAACGCCTGCGACCGTGCGTGTTGGCCCGCCCTGCCGTTCAGGCCTCGGTATGGGTTGCCACACGCTGCCGCTCGCCGCGCCGTGTCGACGAAACGATTGCCGGCACGCCCCTAGTCGATATGGGAAATCGTTTTGCCGGCGGCAAGCAACTTGAAATGGGCGACGTTGCCGTGGTTGTACGGCGCAATGTCCTGCACCGCGCCGTTGACTTCCAGCGTGGCGCCGCTGCTATTGCCCAGGCGCACGTCGAGCACCTTGTCCGAGGCATAGGTCTTCACTGTGCCGGCCGGCAGCGTCGCGTATTCCAGGCGCTTGCCGTCGGCGTCGACGATTTCCACCCAACTCGCCTCATTCAAACTCAGGCGCACCTGGCCGACCACCATCGGCGACGGTGGCGGTGATTCAGCTTGTGCTGCAGGCGGATTCGAAAACGGTGTAAACGAGGCCATCAACGGCGAGTCGCTCTTTGCTGCGTCCGCTGCTGCGGGTAGCGGCGATTGCGTGTCGCCGGCCTTCGCAGTCGACGCCGAAAGGATGTCGCCCGCCGCTGCGCTCTTGCGCGCATCGGCTGTACCCGCATTCGTCTGCACCGGGGTCGGAGTCGATACATCGAGCGGCGTAAGGCGCGCGCCGACATCGCTGCCCATGTTCATCGCGAACATGACGAAGGGCACGACGATCAAGCCGGTCAAGACCACATAAAGAGCCGATCCGGAATAACGGTCGATCAGGTAGCGCGAATGCGAAATGCGGCCCGAAGCGACCAGTTCCGGCGTGCTCGCGTGCTGGCGCAGCACGCTGTCGACCACCGCCACAGGTACCTCGACCAGGCGCGCATAGCTTGTCAGGTAGCCGCGCAGATAAACGCCGTGGCCGATGCGCTCGTATTGTTCGGATTCCATCATGCGCACGACTTGCGACGGCAGATGCAGCTTGCCGGCGACGTCTTCGTAACTCCACCCGCGCACTTCGCGTGCCGCGGTCAGGCGTTGGCCGAGCGATTCGCCCACGCGCACGCGCTTTACCTGCGCCGCCGGCGAATCGGTGATGCTGGTCGATGCGACCATGGCGTCAGATGCAGCGCCTTGCACCGCAGGCAAGCGCCACTGCATCACTTCGGGCACCGAGATCTCGCCGACGGCACCGGATTTGGCCGACGGGTTCAAGTCGGCATGCGCCACGGCGGCGTCGCGTGCGGGCGCCACTTCGGTGAAGAACGTTAACTGCCCAACCTCGTCGCGCGCGTCTTGCTGCCGTTCGGCGGGGGCATCTTTGCCGGTTTTCAGATTTGCGGTTTTGTCGTTGTGTTTCATTTCATTCACGAAGACGGCGTTGCGGAATCCAGGGTGTGCGCCTGTTCCGAGTCGGGAAATTGGTCGTGCAAGCGCTGCGCATAGTCATGTGCGGCCTCGGCATGACCGAGCTTGGTTTCGATATTGCGGGCAAGCAACAGCGCATCCGGGCTTGGCTGACCCAAGGCATCGTAGCGTTGAATGAACGCGCGAGCCTTGAAGAAATCGTTCTTTTGATAGAGCACGCTGGCAAGTTGAAACAGCGCCTGCGCGCTGTCCGGCTTGACTTCGAGCGCGTGACGGAAATCCGACTCGGCCTGATCGAGCGAGCCCTTGCCGAGCAATTGACAGGTACCAGCGTTGGTATACACCGTGGCCCGGTCGGCGTAGAAACCGTCGGCCAGTGCGATGTCGAAGTACTTGCGCGACTCAGTGAACTTGCCGACTTTGCACAAGTACAGGCCGTAGTTGCTGTTCGCGCTGCCGGCCTTGGGCGCAAGTTCCACGGCCATGCGGAAATTTTCCTCTGCCGCCTGGTGATCGCCGACGCGGTCGTAGAGCGTGGCCAGTACGGTGTGTGCGTCGACGCTCTTCGGATCGTAGGTCAATGCCTTGAGCAGATTTTCCTTGGCAATTTCGAGCTTGCCCATCTCCATGTATTTCTGGCCAAGCTGGATAAACGGACGCGCCGTATCATCCTTGGTCTGGGTCGATTTCAGCGCCGGGCCTCCGCTGTGCGTGGTGCAGCCCGACAGGATCGCGCAAAGCACAAAGCCGGCGCAGACCGCGAACAAGTTTCGGCGCGCAGACTCACGCTGCATTGCGCGCTCCAAGCTCGATGCGACGCTGGAACTCCGCGCTGCGGCGCGTGCGATCGAGCACCTGACCCTTCAGCTGACCGCAGGCCGCGTCGATGTCGTCGCCGCGTGTACGCCGCACCATCGTCAGCACGCCGGCATCAAGCAGGGTCTTCTGGAAACTGCGGATTGTCGTTTCATCGGAACGCTCGAAGCGCGTGCCCGTGAAGGTATTGAACGGAATCAGGTTGACCTTGCTCGGCAGCTTGCGCATCAGCTTGATCAACTCGCGTGCGTGTTGCGGCAGATCGTTTATACCTTTGAGCATCGTATACTCAAATGTGATCGTCGTGCGCGGCCGGCGCGCGGCGTAGCGCTCACACGCCGCCAGCAGTTCCGCGATCGGATATTTCCTGTTCAGCGGCACGAGTTCCGTGCGCAATTCGTCATTCGGCGCATGCAGCGACACCGCAAGCGACACGTCGCTCGATTCGGAAAGCTTGTCGATCATCGGCACGAGACCCGCGGTCGACAGGGTGACGCGCTTGTTGGCCAGACCGAAACCCAGATCGTCGCGCATCAGGCTCATCGCGCGCACCACGTTGTCGAAGTTGAGCAGGGGTTCGCCCATGCCCATCATGACCACGTTGGTGAGCTTGCGCTGTTGGTGCGGCACGTTGCCCAGATGCTTCGCCGCAACCCAGACCTGGCCGATGATTTCCGCGGTCGACAGGTTGCGGTTGAAGCCCTGCGTGCCGGTCGAACAGAACTGGCAGTTCAGGCCGCAACCGATCTGCGACGACACGCACAAGGTGCCGCGCGTCGCTTCCGGAATGAACACCGCTTCGATCGCGTTGCTGCCATCCATGCCGAGCAGCCATTTGTAGGTGGCGTCGGCGGCCTGTTTCTCGAACAGGGTTTTCGGCGGCACGATTTCGACCGCCGCTTCGAGCTTGTCGCGCAGCGCAGCACCCACGTCGCTCATCTGCGCGAAGTCGGTGACCTGATGGTGGTAGATCCACTTCATCACCTGTTCGGCGCGATACGGTTTTTCGCCGAGCTGCGCGAACAGGTCGCGCAGACCTTGACGGTCGTAGTCGAGCAGATTTATTTTTGCGCTGGTCACGTCGTTATCGCTCGCATTCATTTGCTCAGCGTGAGCTGATTTCGGTGCCGGCGAAAAAGTACGCAATTTCCACTTGTGCAGTTTCCGCCGCATCCGATCCGTGCACCGCATTGGCATCGATCGACTGCGCAAAGTCGGCGCGAATGGTCCCGGGCGCAGCTTTCTTCGGATCGGTGGCGCCCATCAGATCGCGATTCTTGAGGATAGCGCCCTCGCCTTCGAGCGCCTGGATCATCACCGGGCCGGAGATCATGAAGTCCACCAGCGGTTTGAAGAACGGACGTTCTCTGTGTACTGTGTAGAAACCTTCGGCTTCCGCGCGCGACAACTGCTTCAGCTTCGCGGCGACGATCTTGAGGCCGGCCTTCTCGAAACGGGAATAGATTTCGCCGATGACGTTCTGGGCGACCGCATCTGGTTTGATAATGGAAAGGGTGCGCTCCAGCGCCATTGCTGATTACTCCGGATATTGTTGTCAGGGCGGTCGGGGTAAACGGCGCCCAAGCTCCATGCCGGGGATTGCCGAATACGGCTGTCCGCAAGTTAGCGGACAAAACCGCCGTGATTCTAAAGGATTCCAGCGGATAATTTAAGTGCTTTGTCGCGATTGTCGCGGCCGCCCGCAGCCTCGCCGGCGAGCCGAAGTCGGCCAATGTTCCGGCCAAACGGCAAAGCAGCGAGCATTGCGCCGATTCGATACGCTACGATTGACCGGCGCGCAGCAAAGAGACTAAGATTCAAACAATCGTTTGACATGCGCTCACTGCCACGAATCGGCTCCTGCCGGCGTGTGGTCAGCACGACAAAGCGAAAGAGCACGAAGCGAGGGTCGGCATCTTGAGCTCGGAATTGTTTTCCACCAAGCAGCGCATTCTGGGCGCGGCCGAAGTGCTGTTCGCGCGACACGGTTTCGCCGGCGCATCGCTGCGCCAGGTGACGTCGGCCGCGCATGTGAATCTGGCCGCTGTGAACTATCACTTCGGCTCGAAGGAAAACCTCATCAACGAGGTGTTCCGCCGCCGTCTCGACGAATTGAACGCACAACGCCTGCAGGCGCTCAGTGCCGCGCGCGCGCGTTCCAGCCTCACCCTTGAATCGGTTCTCGCTGCATTCGTGCGTCCGGCGCTGACGCTCAGCGGCGACGATCATGGCGGTGCGGCCTTCGTGCGCGTGCTCGCGCGCGCCTATGCCGAGCACAACGAGCGCCTGCGCCAGTTCCTGCACGATCACTACGGCCATGTGCTCAGGCAATTCGCCTCCGCGTTCGGCGAACTGCTGCCGCATCTGGACAAGCAGGAACTCTACTGGCGCCTGGACATCGTCAGCGGCGCGCTCACCTATGCGATGGCCGACTTCGGTGTGATCAAACGCCGTGGCGTCACGCCCGAACAGCATCGCGACATCGCCGTCGACCACCTGATCAAGTTCGCCGCCGCCGGTCTGCGTGCAGAGTAGTTCTTGCAATCCTCCACGGTCGCCGGATCAAAGCGGCCTGTCGCCCGTTTCAGTTGTTTACTACGAGGCCTTGTATGAGTAGTTCTCCCCTCCGTATCCGCAAAGCCGCCGTGCTCGGCGCCGGCGTCATGGGCGCGCAGATTGCGGCGCACCTGGTCAACGCCGATGTCGACACTGTGCTGTTCGATCTTGTCGCGAAAGACGGCGATCCAAACGGCATCGTGCTCAAGGCGATCGACAACCTGAAAAAACTCTCGCCCGCGCCGTTTGCGGACAAGTCGCGCGCCGGCGCCATCGTGCCCGCGAACTACGATCAGAATCTGGATCTGCTCAAGGGCTGCGATCTGATCATCGAGGCCATCGCCGAGCGGCTCGACTGGAAACGCGATCTCTACGCAAAGGTCGCCCCGTTCGTGAACCAGAATGCCGTGCTGGCGAGCAACACTTCTGGCTTGAGTATCAATGCGTTAACAGATGTTCTTTCAGTGGATTTGCATGAGCGATTCTGCGGCGTGCACTTCTTCAACCCGCCGCGCTATATGCATCTGGTCGAGCTGATTCCCTGTGCAAAGACGTCGCCCGACGTGCTCGCCGGCCTGGAAGCCTTCCTCACGACCACGCTCGGCAAGGGTGTGGTTATCGCTCGCGACACACCGAACTTTATCGGCAATCGCGTCGGCGTGTTCTCGATGCTGGCGACCATGCACCACACCGATCAGTTCAAGCTCGGTTTCGATATCGTCGATGCGCTGACCGGTCCGGCCATCGGCCATCCGAAGAGCGCCACCTACCGCACCGCCGACGTGGTCGGTATCGACACCATGGGTCATGTGATCAAGACCATGGACGACACCCTGGCCGCCGACCCGTGGCACAGCTACTTCAAGTCCCCTGCCGTGATCCAGGAGCTGATCGCCAAGGGTGCGCTCGGCCAGAAAACTGGCGCGGGCTTCTTCCGCAAGGTGGGCAAGGACATTCTCGTGCTTGACCCGGCCAAGGCCGATTACGTGGCACAAACCGGCAAGGTCGGCGACGAGACCGGCGCGATCCTCAAACTCAAATCGCCGGCCGAGAAATTCGCCAAGTTGCGCGCGAGCGCCGACCCGCAGGCGCAGTTCCTCTGGAGTATACATCGCGATCTTTTCCACTATGCCGCGTTTCATCTCGCCGACATCGCCGCGACGGCGCGCGACGTCGATTTCGCCATGCGCTGGGGCTACGGCTGGCAGCTCGGTCCGTTCGAGACCTGGCAGGCCGCGGGCTGGGCACAGGTTGCGCAGTGGATCAACGAAGATATCGCCGCCGGCAAGACCATGAGTACGGCGCCGCTGCCCGCGTGGGCCGCCGACCCCGCGCGCACGGGTGTGTGCAACGCGGACGGCTCGTATTCGCCGGGTGAGAACAAGTATCTGCCGCGCTCGACGCAGCCGGT
>JAYTQX010000352.1:0-8145 GCA_043746455.1 Pseudomonadota bacterium | reverse complement strand
GGTGGACAGGATCAGCAGGCGCACCTGCGGATATTTCGCGGCGAACTCGGGCAGGATCGTCGTCATCACATTTTGCGTGAACGAGATCGGGCAACTGATGCGCACCAGGCCGCGCGGCTCGGTGGTCAACTCGGCGACGGCTTCTTCGGCAGCCTGTGCTTCGGCGATCACGCTCTGGCAGTGCCGATAGAAACGCTGGCCAACGTCGGTGACCGCGAAGCGGCGCGTCGAGCGCTGCAGCAGGCGCACACCGAGGCGCTCTTCGAGCTGCGCAATGCGCCGGGAGAGGCGCGACTTCGGGATGTCCAGCGCGCGTCCCGCCGCGGCGAACCCGCCCTTCTCGACGACGATGGAGAAGTAGTAGAGATCGTTCAGATCCTGCACGTCGCACCTCGCATCGTCCCGCCAGCGGAACGCTAGAGCCGATTTTACCCGGCTTATCAAACGAATGTGTTGTCTATAACGTGTACTACTGAAGCGGCCGGCAAGTCCCGTGATCGCATTGAGGACCGTTCCCATGAAACTTCTGCATATCGATTCCAGTGTGCTCGGCACCCATTCCGCATCGCGCGAACTGAGCGCGACGGTGGTGAAGACCTGGCAGCAACGTCATCCCGCCGGCAGCGTCGTCTATCGCGATCTGGCGCGCGAACCGCTGGCGCATTTTTCCGCCGAAGTGCTCGGCGCACGCATGAATCCGGACGCCCAGCTCAGTGCCGAGCAGCGTCACGACGTCGACGCGGGCAACCGCGCGCTGGACGAATTCCTGGCCGCCGACGTAATCGTGATCGGCACGCCGATGTACAACTTCTCCGTACCAAGCCAGCTCAAGGCCTGGATCGATCGCATCCTTGTCGCCGGCAAGACATTCAAGTATTCGGCCAACGGCGTGGAAGGCTTGTCCAAGGGCAAGAAATTGATCGTCGTCTCCGCACGCGGCGGCTTCTACAGCGCCGAATCGCCGATGGCCAGCTTCGATTTCCAGGAGTCGTATCTGCGCAAAGTGTTCGCGTTCGTCGGCATCAGCGACATCGAATTCGTACGCGCGGAAGGCTTGAACATCAGCCCCGAACAGCGCGGCAAGTCGATCGAGTCCGCGCATCACGCGATCCAGAGTGAGTTGCTGGCGGCTTGATCGATCTGCTTCTTGGTCCCCAAAAAGCCCGCAGCGATTGCGGGCTTTTCCTTTCTTTTTTTTCGCTCGTCATTCCAGCGAAAGCTGGAATCCAGTTTATTTTTTTCTTCAGACGCCAAGATCAAGATGGATTCCAGTTCGCTGGAATGACGAGCTAGCGCGAGTCCGTTTGCTCCAGCTTAGGCAATGCGGTCCACACCCCGCATATACGGCCGCAGCACCTTTGGAACGCGGATTGAACCGTCGGCGTTCTGGTAGTTCTCCATCACCGCAACCAGCGCACGGCCGACCGCGACGCCGGAGCCGTTGAGCGTATGCACGAGTTCGGGTTTGCCGGTCTGCGGATTGCGCCAGCGCGCCTGCATGCGCCGCGCCTGGAAATCGGTGCAGTTCGAGCACGAGGAAATTTCGCGATACGTACTCTGCGAAGGCAGCCAGACTTCCAGATCGTAGGTCTTTGCGGCCGCGAAACCCATATCGCCCGTGCACAGCAGGACGCGGCGGTACGGCAGCTCAAGCTTTTCCAGCACAACCTCGGCGCAGCGCGTCATGCGCTCGTGTTCCTCGGCGCTTTGTGCCGGAGTGGAAACCGTTACCAATTCCACTTTTTCAAATTGATGCTGGCGGATCATGCCGCGCGTGTCCTTGCCGTGGCTGCCGGCCTCGGCGCGAAAGCATGGCGTGTGCGCGGTCATGCGCAGTGGGAGTTTTTCCGCATCGACGATTTCGTTGGCGACGAGATTGGTTAGCGAGACTTCGGCGGTAGGAATCAAGTAGTTTCCGCGATGACTATCCAGAATCCTCCTCAAGGCGCGGGCCGGATCGTTTTCTAAAGCCAAGAAATCTTCTGCAGATGCAAGCTTCTTCGCGCCAGTCTCCAACTCAATTTCACTAGGCAACTTAAAAGCACAGAATAGGTCTTGCTCGAATTTTGGTAGCTGACCAGTCCCCGTCATCGTTTCCGGATTCACCAGCAGCGGCACATTGCACTCGAGGTAGTTGTGCTCGCCTGTGTGCAGATCGAGCATGAATTGCGCAAGCGCACGATGCAGATGTGCCAGCTGGCCGCGCAGCACGGTAAAGCGCGCGCCGGAAAGTTTCGCGCCGGCGTCGCCATCGAGCCAGCCATGGCGCGCGCCGAGATCGACATGATCCTTGATCGCGAAATCGAATTGTCGCGGCCCGCTCGTACCGGGGACGTTCCACCTGTGGATTTCGATGTTTTGCGTCTCGTCCCCGCCCTTTGGCACGGATGCATCGGCAAGATTGGGAATGCCGAGCGTGATACGCGCAAGCTCGGCCTGAATCTCGGCAAGTCGGTGTTCGTTGGCCTTGAGCTTGTCGCCGATGCCGGCCACTTCGGCCATCAACGCGCTCGTGTCCTCGCCCTTGCCCTTGGCCATGCCGATCGCTTTCGAGCGCGTATTGCGCAGGTTCTGCCATTCCTGCGTTTCGACCTGCACGGCCTTGCGCTGCGCTTCGAGCGCCTCGATCGCGGTCTTGTCGAGTTCGTAGCCGCGCGCGCGCAAACGTTCGGCAGTCTCGTCAAGTTGCGTGCGCAGCAGTACCGGGTCGAGCACGTGGACACTCAAAAAAAAATGAAAGGGCGCGGATTATCCCGCGCCCATGCTTGCGCCGCAATGCGGCTGTGCTTCAGCGCCGGCGGCGACGTCCGAGCCACCAGGCGATGGCGATGCCGGCGAGCAGCCAGCCCACGCCTTGTTCGATCAGGTTGCCGAGCATGAAGTCGGACGGGAAGCGATACCAGTTCCACTGCGGCACGATATTCTCCATCCAACCAAAAACTCCGAAACCCACACTGCCGAGCACGCGCTCGCCGAAGGTCCATGTGGTCGCGCCGAGCAGCAGCGCGACGATCAAAGCGCCGAGAAAATCGCTGCCGAATTGCTTGGCCAGATTCGGACCCATGCTCACCAGGTCCTGCCCAGCGCTGCTGACGACGACGAAGGCGAGCGGATTGACCTTGGCTTTCTCCGCGTACGCCTTGACCGTGGCCGCATCGTTCATCTTGGCCGGGTCCATGCTCGGCAGGATGTAGACGCCAGGCTGCGGCAAGCCCGTCGCCACCGCCTGCAGCACCACATCCTCGTTTACCGGCAGACGCATGCCCATCTCGCCGACCGGCAGCAGCATATGCGCGACGAATTCCCACAGAAAAATCACAATGGTGCCCAACAGCGCGGCAAGGAATACACGCACGAAACTCTCCCCAGGGGTCTACGGTCGCGCGACGCTAGCGCGACAACCCGGCAACCGCAAGCCGCTGCGCAGCAATCGCCCGCTACGCGCTCGGCTCGACCGCGCCAACCCAGAAGCGCAGCAGAAAAGCGGCAAGCAAGGCGCAGCCCGAGCCAAAGGCGAATGCGGCCATCGGCGATAGCGTCGCCCAAAGCCAGCCGAACAGCACCGAGGCCGGCAGCAGCAGGATGCCGACGACGAGGTTGTACCAGCCGAACGCCGTGCCGGATTGCGTGCGCGGCACCATATCGGCGACCAAGGCTTTCTCTGCACCCTCGGTTGCGGCGAGAAATACACCATAGCCGGCGAACATCGGCCACAGCAGCCACGATGTCGTGCTCAGCAGACCAAACAGCAGATAGAAGACCGCATAAATCGCCCAGCCGCCGACGATCAGCGTGCGCCGATCGAGCCGGTCCGACAGCGCCGACAGCGGCGTGGAAAACACCGCGGCAACCAGCGAAACCAGCGCCCACAAAATCGGCACTTGAGCGTTACTCAGTCCGAGGTCTTTCGCGCGCAGCAACAGGAACATGTTCGACGAGTTGCCGAGCATGAACAGGCCGAGCACGATCAGATAGCGCCGGAACTGCGGCGGAAATTCGCGCAGGTTCCAGCTGAATCGAGCCGGCGTCGCGCTGGGTTTGATTTCAGGCTCGACGATGGCGAACGACAGCCAGAGCACGATCAACGCCGGCACGATCGCCGCGAACAGGACATGGCGCAGCGGCATACCGAGCGCCAGCAAGGCCGCCGCAATCAGCGGGCCGATCACCGCGCCGAAGTTGTCCATCGCCCGATGGAAGCCGAAGGCAAGGCCGCGCTGATCGGGCGCAACGCTGTGCACCAGTAACGCGTCGCGCGGCGCGGTGCGCAGCCCCTTGCCGACCCGATCGGCGACGCGGCACACGAGCACGCCGAGCCAGCTGGATGCGAAGGCGATCAGCGGCCGCGCAAGCCCGGCGATGCCGTAGCCGGCGACGACCCAGTATTTCACCTTGCGCGTGCGATCGGCCATGACGCCGGCGACGAGCTTGAGCAGGCTCGATACGGCCTCGGCGATGCCTTCGATCAGGCCCAGCGCCTTGGGACCAGCCATCAACACGCTGGTCAGATACAAGGGCACCAGCGGATAGATCATGTCGCTCGCACTGTCGTTGACCAGACTGATCAGGCCGAGCAGCCAGACCGTGCGCGGCAGGCCACGGATCGCTGCGATCATCCGCCCTCGCCTTTCTTCGCCTGCGCCTGCGCGCGTGCAGCACGGATCGATTGCAGCTTTTCGCGAATCCGGCCTTCGAGTCCGCGCTCGGTCGGCTGATAGAACTCGCGCCCGGCCAGCGCGTCGGGCAGACATTGCTGTTCGAACGCGATGCCGCCTTCGACATCGTGGTCGTAGCGATATTCCTTGCCGTAGCCGAGCCCCTTCATCAATTTGGTCGGCGCATTGCGCAAATGCAGCGGTACATCGAGCGTGCCGGTCTCGCGGATCAGGCTGCGCACTTCGCCGAACGCGGCATAGGCAGCATTGCTCTTGGCTGCGATCGCGAGGTAAATCGCGACTTCGGCCAGCGCGAGTTCGCCTTCCGGCGAGCCGAGCCGCTCGAACGTGTCCCAGGCTTCGAGCGCGATCTGCAGCGCGCGCGGATCGGCCAGACCGATGTCCTCGATCGCCATGCGCGTGAGCCGGCGCGCGAGGTAGGCCGGATCGACGCCGCCATCGAGCATGCGCGTGCACCAATACAGGGCCGCGTCCGCATCGGACGAACGCACCGATTTATGCAGCGCGGAAATCTGGTCGTAAAACTGCTCGCCACCCTTGTCGAAGCGGCGCGTGCGATCGGCGAGCACCTGGGTCAGCGTTGCCTCGTCGATACGATGATCCTTCGCCACATCGGCGGCGATTTCGAGCAGGGTCAGTCCGCGCCGCACGTCGCCGTCGGCGGCTTGCGCGATCAGACCCAGCGCGTCGTCACGTATCGACAGGTGCTTTTCGCCAAGGCCGCGCTCGCCATCGCTCAATGCGCGCTTGAGTGCTTCGACGATCGCTTCGACCGACACCGCGTCCATCACATGCACGCGGCAGCGCGACAGCAAGGCGGAATTCAGTTCGAACGAAGGATTCTCCGTGGTCGCGCCGACGAACAGGATCACACCCTTTTCGATATGCGGCAGGAACGCATCCTGCTGCGCCTTGTTGAAACGATGCACTTCGTCGACGAACAGCACGCTGCGCTCGCCCTGGGCAAAGCTGACTTCGGCCTCGGCCAGCGCCGCGCGCACATCGGCCAAGCCCGACAGCACGGCGGAAATCGCACGGAAGCGCGCGTTCGCGTATTTCGCAAGCAGCAGCGCGAGCGTCGTCTTGCCGCAACCCGGCGGCCCCCACAGGATCATCGAATGCACATGCCCGGCTTCGATCGAACGGCGCAGCGGCGCATTGGGTCCTAGCAGACGTTGCTGACCGACAATTTCGTCCAGTACGCGCGGACGCATGCGTTCGGCCAAGGGTTTCAGCGCGTCGGATTCGCTGAAGAGTTCGGACGACGTGGAAGGTTTGCGACGCGCCATGCGCGCATCATACGCGATGCGTTTGGCGCGGCCGATTACTGCTTGAGCGGGTGCACCTCGGCGGCTGGTGTCGGGTCGCCGATCACGTCGACGCCCCTGGGCACACTGAACTTGAACGCGTCGCCGGCGAGCTTCGGATTGCGCTGCCAGTTGGCAAAAACGATTTCGGTACTATTGCCCAACGTATCCTTGAATGCCATGCGCGCAAGACCCGAGGCGTCGAAGCCGAGGTCGGCATATTCGAATTGCGGCTCCTTATCCTTCGACTTCAGCCGCAGCCAGACCAAGCCGTCGTGTTCGCCTTGTTCGCTGGCGGTGAAATCGCGATCGAGCTGGGACAGATCGGTCAGCACGGTCAGCGGACTGTGGCTTTCTTCCGTGCCCTGCGGCCGCACAGTGACCTGATCGAGGTCGGGGTCGTAAACCCACACTTTGTCGCCATCGGCGATGATCAACTGCTTGAACGGCGCCGTCGTCTCCCAGCGGAACTGGCGCGGCGCCTTCAACGCCAGCATGCCGCGGCTGCTCTTGCCCGCACCGCCATTCATGTCCAGCACATGCTGCTCGAAGCTTGCAGAGATCGACTTGAGATCCTTGGAGAATGCATCGAGTCGTGCACGCGCGGTATCCGCCGCGTCGGCGGCGGGGCCACAAAGCAAACCCAAAATCAGAACGAGAGCACGCATTTTCCATCCAGGATTGAAGTCGAACCATTATCCGCAAGGTTCCATGAACCAGCGCAGATCGGCGCCCAATTATTCCGCGGTTGGTACGTTGTTCAGGAGGCGGCGCAGGACTTGGCTACGGGTACGCGCGGAAATCTTGCCCAAAGTCTCGGCATCGCGCGCCTCTATCGTGGCGATCTTCGCCGTACGAATCACCGAAGCAGCGGGCAAGCCCGCACCCGCGAGTTCATTGATCGCCACGTCGCCATCCCAACCTCGGTTTTCCGCACTGGTAATCATCAACACCCAAAGCAAACCACGCTCGCGCTGCAAGCGCGGAGCGGATGCGACCAAGGCCGGGCGGCGCTGTCGCGTCGCCCGATCGGTGTACGGAAACGGAACCTTGACGACATCGCCCGGCTCGAAAATGGTGCGTTCAAAGTTTTGCATAAGCGCGACGATCGGCCTCGCTGCCCCATTCCTCGAAGGTGCGGAACGGATCATCCGTCAAAGCGTCATTCGGCTTCTTGGTCAATACGACGAGATTGCCCCTAATCTCGTAGACAATCTCATCGCCGTCGCGCACGGAGAGCGCGACACGCACGGGCCGCGGAATCGTGGTCTGGGCTTTGCTGGTCAATTTGCTCGAAATCATCGTGGCGCCCAACGAAAGTCTACGTGAATATGGTAAGGAAATTCCTTACATTCTGCAACCCCCATCTGGAACGCATCTCCTTTGATAGGATTTGCGGGAGGCGATTGCACCAGTCGATGTGACAACATGGGCAATAACGCCGCTGCCCCGAACCGGTTCAGGAGCCATGCCATGGAATATCTCGGGGTCAGGAGAGAGATCAAGACAAACATCGCGAACGATGTCGGCGCCACATTCGGACCGAGCATCGGGAACCATAACGATCCAGCGCAAACCACCCGCTATCAGGTCGAGGCCTACTGCGAGCCGCTTAATGATCGACGTATCCTATCAAGTTCCGATTTTGAATCGTTGATTCAGAAGGTAGCATTCTTCGTTCAACATTGGGCTGGGAGGATAGAGATCAAGAAGGCTGCCAGCTACCCCGCCGCGTCCATGGCGGGCCTATTTCAAAAGGAGTTGGCGGCGTGGCGCAGCACGAACGTACTTACAAATTTTCTTTCGCAGGGGCCCATACGCGTATCGTGGAGTGCGTTAAAGCGCCAGATCACATTCCCATGGCTGAAAAAGCCTGGGGTCTCTTACGACGAACAAGGATGTCCCGTCAGTTTCGAGCGAATTCCCGCAGCAGTTCCACCGAACCCCAAGGATCCGGCTTACGAACCAAGACTTACTTTTCTCGACAAGCTCGTTTCGTCACTCAAGCGATCGAAGCAAGAGGCAGCGGATGCATTGTTTGCGCACGATATGGGAACCTACGAATTACTGCAGGATGGAATCGAGAAGCGAAATCAAGAAGCAGCAGTCGCGTTTCAGAAAGAGTTGGCTGCTTATGAGGAGGCGCGGAGCGTTTTCGAAGC
>JAYTQX010000351.1:0-1919 GCA_043746455.1 Pseudomonadota bacterium | reverse complement strand
CTGCGCTGATCGCAGCCGCGTTGAGCGTGTACCTGACGATCGCCCTGCTCAAACCGGAGTGGTTCGAATGACCGCGAACGACTATTTGCAACTCGGCCTGTACCTGGTCGTCCTGCTGTTGCTGGTCAAGCCGCTGGGCGGCTTCATGGCATCGGTATTCGCCGACACTCCCAATCGCATCACCCGCATCGGCGCGCCGATCAAGCGCGTGATCTATCGCGTCGCCGGTGTTCGCGCCGACGAGGACATGAGCTGGCAGCGTTATGCATGGGCCATGTTCGTGTTCAATATCCTCGGCGTGCTCGTTGTGTATTTGTTGCAACGTATACAGCAATGGCTGCCACTCAATCCGCAGGGTTTCGGTGCGGTGAGCCCTGATTCGGCACTGAACACGGCCATCAGTTTTGCCACCAATACCAATTGGCAGGGTTATGGCGGCGAATCGACGATGAGCTATCTGACCCAGATGCTGGCGCTGGCCGTGCAGAATTTCATGTCTGCCGCGACCGGTGTGGCGGTGCTGATCGCGGTGATCCGCGGCTTCGTGCGCAAGACCGCAAGCGGCATCGGCAATTTCTGGGTCGACATGACCCGCTGCACGCTTTACATCTTGCTGCCACTGTCGTTCGTCTTCGCGCTGGTGCTTGTCGCGCAGGGCGTACCGCAGAATTTCAAGCCGTATGAAACCGTGCCGCTGCTGCAGGCGACGACGCAGACGGAAACCGTCAAGGACGCCGATGGTCATGCACTGAAAGATGCCGCAGGCAAGGATGTGACCAAGGAATCGCAAGTGACGGAACAGTCTCTGCCGCTCGGCCCGGCTGCGTCGCAGATCGCGATCAAGCAGCTCGGCACGAATGGCGGTGGTTACTACAACGTCAACTCGGCACATCCGTACGAGAATCCGACTCCTCTGTCGAATTTTCTCGAAGTCCTCGCAATCCTGCTGTTGCCCGCGGCGCTGTGCTACACCTTCGGCCAGAGGGTCGGTGACCGTCGCCAGGGCTGGGCCTTGCTTGCGACCATGCTGGTGATCTTCGTGCCCCTGCTGCTTGCCTGCACGGCCGCGGAACAAGCCGGCAATCCATTGCTGAGTTCGCTCGGCGTGGATCAGCAGGCCTCGGCCGTGCAGGCCGGCGGCAATATGGAAGGCAAAGAAACACGTTTCGGCATCGTCAACTCGACGCTGTGGGCGACGGCGACGACGGCCGCGTCGAACGGCTCGGTCAACGCGATGCATGACTCGTTCACCCCGCTCGGCGGTCTCGTGCCGATGTGGTTGATCCAGCTCGGCGAAGTGATCTTCGGCGGCGTCGGCTCAGGCCTTTACGGCATGCTCGCGTTCGCCGTGGTCGCAGTTTTCATCGCCGGCCTGATGGTCGGCCGCACGCCGGAATATCTGGGCAAGAAGATCGAAGCCTACGAGATGAAGATGGCCAGCCTGGTCGTGTTGATCCCGTGCGCGATGGTGGTCATCGGCACCGCGATTGCGGTACTCGCGCCGGGAGGACTTGCAGGCATTGCAAATCCCGGCATTCATGGCTTCAGCGAAATTCTCTACGCATTGTCGTCGGCGTCGAACAACAACGGCAGCGCGTTTGGTGGCCTTTCTGCGAACACGCCGTTCTGGAACACCCTGCTCGGCATCTGTATGTTCTTCGCGCGTTTCCCACTCGCGATCGGCATGCTCGCGATTGCCGGCTCGCTCGCGGCGAAAAAACATATTCCCGTTTCGGCCGGCACGTTGCCCACGCACACGCCACTGTTCGTCGTGCTGCTCGCGAGCACCGTGGTCGTGATCGGCGCGCTGACCTTTCTGCCTGCGCTCGCACTCGGGCCCATCGCTGAACAGCTGATGGCGCTCGGCCGCTGACCGCTCCTTCCTACTTTGTCATTCCCGCGAAGGCGGGAATCCAGCT
>JAYTQX010000350.1:0-8567 GCA_043746455.1 Pseudomonadota bacterium | reverse complement strand
ATCCTGACCAACGACGCGATGATGCAGCGCGTCTTCCATGCGCAGCAGTTTGTCGCGCTCGCCTTCGAGCATTTTCGACACCGGAATACCCGTCCAGCGACTGACGACCTCGGCGATTTCCTCCGCGGTCACGCGCTGCTGCAGCAGCTTGAAGCCCTTGGCCTCGGCCTCCTGCGCCGACGCCAGCTGTTTTTCCAGTTGTGGAATTTTTCCATACTGGTTTTCCGCGACCTTGGCCAGATCACCGTGGCGCTGTGCGGTTTCGATCTCGGCGCGCGCGGCTTCGATCTGTTCCTTGATCCGGGTCGTGCCCTGCACGGCGGCCTTTTCCGCCTTCCACACTTCGTTGAGATCGGAAAACTCGCGCTCGAGTTTGCCGATATCGGTCTCCAGATCGGCGAGGCGCTTTCTGGACTCCTTGTCTTTCTCTTTCTTCAAGGCTTCGCGCTGGATTTTCAGCTGGATCAGCCGGCGCTCGAGCCGGTCGAGTTCCTCGGGCTTGGAATCGATCTCCATGCGGATGCGCGACGCCGCCTCGTCCATCAGATCGATGGCCTTGTCCGGCAACTGCCGGTCGGCGATATAGCGATTGGACAGCGTGGCCGCCGCCACGATCGCCGGGTCGGTGATCTCGACACCATGATGCAGCGCGTATTTTTCCTTCAGTCCGCGCAGGATCGCGATCGTGTCCTCGACGCTGGGCTCGCCGACGAACACCTTCTGGAAGCGGCGTTCGAGCGCGGCATCCTTCTCAACGTATTTGCGGTATTCGTCGAGCGTGGTCGCGCCGATGCAGTGCAGCTCACCGCGCGCGAGCGCTGGTTTGAGCATATTGCCCGCATCCATGGAGCCTTCGGCCTTGCCCGCGCCGACCATCGTGTGCAGCTCGTCAATGAACAGGATGACGTTGCCCTCCTCCTTGGCCAGATCCTTGAGCACGGCCTTGAGGCGCTCTTCGAACTCGCCGCGGAATTTCGCGCCGGCGATCAGTGAGCCCATATCGAGCGACAACACGCGCCGGCCGCGCAGGCCTTCGGGTACTTCGTGGTTGACGATGCGCTGGGCGAGGCCTTCGACGATCGCGGTCTTGCCGACGCCGGGTTCGCCGATCAGCACCGGATTGTTCTTGGTGCGCCGCTGCAGCACCTGGATTACGCGGCGGATTTCCTCATCCCGGCCGATGACGGGGTCCAGCTTGGATTTCTCCGCGCGCGCGGTGAGGTCAATTGTATACTTTTCCAAAGCCTGCCGCTGATCCTCGGCATTTTCATCCGCCACCTTCTCGCCGCCGCGGATTTTCTCGATGGCCGCTTCGAGATTCGCCTTGGTGGCGCCGGCGGCCTTCAGCGCCTGGCCGAGTTCGCCTTTGTCGTCCAGAGCGGCGAGTACAAAGAGTTCGCTGGCAATGAACGCATCGCCACGCTGTTGCGCAAGCTTGTCGGTGAGGTTGAGCAAGCGCGTCAATTCGTTGGAGACATTGATATTGCCTTCCTGTCCCCTGACCGCCGGCAGACGCGCAATTGCCTCGCCCATGCGCTGGCGCAGGACCGGTACGTTGACGCCGGCCTGGGAAAGCAAGGGCGCGGTCGAGCCGCCCTGCTGATCGAGCAGCGCCGTCAGCAAATGCACCGGTTCGAGCATATTGTTGTCGCGTCCGACGGCCAGGCTCTGGGCATCGGCCAGCGCCTGCTGGAAACGCGACGTGAGTTTGTCCATGCGCATCGTTTGGTCGCCAAAAGTAAGCGCGGCTTGAAGCCGCGAGATGGCTTCGAATATGTGGCGCCGGACAAAACATTTCAACCGTGATTCAAATGCTTGCAACCGGCGTCAGCGGCCCAAGCCGGTTATTGGCGAGAGCATGTTGTGTGCGACGCAAGGCTGTTCCATGACGCCGACCGCGTTATCATGCGTCAGGGGTTGCATTCTGCATTGGACCCCATGCGACCCCCGCAACCGTGTTCACCGTTCGCATAAGGAGGTTGGCATGTTCGACGCACTCATACGCGAAATCTCGCAGCGTTTCGGTCTGGGCGACAAAGCCGAGGGCCTGATCACCTCGCTGGTCGGCCTGATTTTCGATCCCGCCAGCGGCGGTATAGCCGGTCTGCTCGCCAGGTTCCGCGAGCAGGGTCTGGGCGATCTGTTTTCATCCTGGCTCGGCGGCACACCCGGTCTGCCGACCGCAATCAATGCGCAGCAGATCGAAAACGTATTCGGGTCGGGCCAGGTGGGCGCGATCGCCGACAAACTCGGCATCGCACGCGGCACGGTGACAGCGGCGGCTTCGGCAGCGCTGCCCAAGATCATCGGCGTGTTGACTCCGAACGGACAACTGCCGACCTCGATCCCGGCTGCGGTCAGCAGCATGCTCGGCGGCCTTGGCGGACTCGGCACGGCAGGCGCCGGTGTCGCGGATGCCGCGCATGCCGCGGCTTCCACGGCTGCATCGGCCGTCGGAGACCCCTCAGGCGACGGTCTGGGTTGGCTCAAGTGGCTGGTGCTCGCCGCGATCATCCTGGCGCTGGGCTATTGCGTGCTCAATCGCCAGCCGGCGCCCGCCCCTGCTCCGCCTGCAGCCAGCACGCCGGCCTCAGCTCCGACGCCGCCGCCCGCTGCACCCGCAGAAACTCCGGCTCAGGCCGCAGTCGCCGACGCCAAGAGCGTATTGAGCGCTCTGGTGCCCGGGAAATTCAGTGCGGACGATCTGGTCAAGGCGCTGAATCTGATGGCAGTGCACTTCGATACCGGCTCGGCCACGATCAGCGCCGACAGCATCGACGTGCTCGCCGCTGCGGCAAACGCGTTGAAGGCCGCACCGGCCGGCTCCAAGGTGGAAATCGGCGGCTATACCGACAACACCGGCGACCCGGCGGCGAACCTCAAGCTCAGCGACGAGCGCGCGAATGCGGTGCGCAGCAAACTGACAGAGCTGGGTGTGGCCGCCGACCTTCTGGTCGCCAAGGGTTACGGTGAGGCCAAACCGGTGGCCGACAACGCGACTGAAGAAGGCCGCGCGAAAAACCGGCGTATGGAATTTACCGTACTGCCCTGACCTCAAAGGCACGCACATACAAGCCGGCGTTCGCGATGCGGATGCCGGCTTTTTTCTGAAAGCGGGGTCTCAATGGGCAAGCGTCAATCGCCGATCCAGATCAGGCTGGCGAAGCGACCGGTGATCCCGTCGCGCCGATAGGAGTACAAACGCGCATCGGTGAAAGTGTCGAACTCGCCGCCATGGATATGCGTCACCCCAAGCGCGCGCAGGCGGCGCCGGGCCAGAGTATACAAATCGCAAAACCAATGGCCCGCTCGCGTAGGCGCGAAGGCGTGTGCGTTTGCGGCGTCCTGGGCGACAAACGTTGCGCGGACGTCCTCACCAACCTCGTACGAACGCGGTCCGATCGCCGGCCCGAGCCAGACCAGCAGCTTGTCTCGCGGCGTGCGCAGATTTTCGATGCAGCGCTCGATCACGCCCGCAGCAAGGCCGCGCCAGCCGGCATGAATCGCCGCGATTTCCGAGCCATCGTCCGCGCACACCAGCAGTGGCAGGCAGTCGGCAGTCAGCACGGCGAGCACTATGCCGGGCGTGCGCGCAATCGCAGCATCGGCGCGCGACGACTTTTCATCCTGTATGGACGGTACATCAAATATCTGCACGTCCGTGCCATGTACCTGACGCAGCCAGCGCGGCGGCGACGGCAGATCGAGCAAGGGCGTGAGCCTTGCACGATTGGAATGCACATCGTCGACATTGTCGCCGCAATGCGCGCCGAGGTTGAATGCCGCAAACGCCGTCCGCGACGCGCCGGGTAACCCGCGCGTGGTCACCGCCGTTCGCACGCGCGGCACGGCGGGCCAATCGGCAACGATCACGCTCACGCCGCTTTTGCGTCCGCGCGCAATGCGCTCACCAACGCGGCGAAATCCGCAGGCGGTTCGGCGCTGACACTGACCAGGGTACCGCCGGCCGGATGCGCAAATTCGAGCTTCTCCGCATGCAGCGCCTGGCGCCGGAATCCACGCAGGGCGTCGATCAATTCGGCGCTCGCACCTTTCGGCAATTTGAGCCCGCGGCCGTATTGCGCATCGCCGACCAGAGGATGCTTGATATGCGCCATGTGCACGCGAATCTGGTGCGTGCGTCCGCTTTCCAGACGGCATTCGACCAGGGTGTTGGCACGAAAGCGCTCGCGCACGCGATAGTGGGTCAGCGCCGGTTTGCCGGCCGGCTCGTCGACCACCGCCTGCTTCAGGCGATCGCGCGGATGCCGGCCTATCGGCGCATCGACGCTGCTACCGGCGATCAGCGCGCCAACGATTACCGCGGCGTATTGTCGGTGCACGTCGCGCGCCTGCAATTGCGCGACGAGCGCGGTGTGTGCGCGCAAGCTGCGCGTGACGACCATCAAGCCCGACGTGTCCTTGTCCAGCCGATGCACGATGCCCGCGCGCGGAATCTCCGCGAGCCTCGCATCGAAATGCAGCAGCGCGTTCTGCAGCGTGCCGGCCGCCTGGCCGGCGCCCGGATGCACGACCAGGCCGGCCGGCTTGTTGATCACCAGCAGATCGGCATCTTCGTAACGGATATCCAGATCGATCTGTTCCGGCCGCAGCGGAACCTCCTGGCTGGGCCGCGCATGCAGCGCGACGACCTCGCCGCCGCGCACGATCTGGCGCGGCGCCACGTGCACGCCATCGAGCAGCACATCGCCGGATTTGATCCAGGCGGTGAGCCGTGAGCGCGAATAATCGGGGAACAGTTCGGCCAGAGCCTGGTCCAGTCGCCGCCCCGCCGCGGCGGCGGGAATGGGCAGGGTCAGGATTTCGTCGTGGGTTTGCATGCTGAATATAGTCTGGCTGGTCAGTCGTCAGGTTTTCGGGTGGACCTGACTTTGGGCTATTATCGCCCTCTTTGTCATCGTCAGGCGCCCGCTGTTCATGCGAATGTTTCCCATGCGAATTTCTCCGCTCGTCAAATTCTGCCTTCTGCTGCTGATCGTGTTCGCGGTCGGCTGCCATCGCGGCGACAAGAAACCCGACGACGCTGAAGTGTTGCCGGTCGAAAAAATGTACGAGGTCGCCAAGGATGCGCTGACGAGGGGCAACAACACCAAGGCGATCAAGTACTACCAGCGCCTGATTGCGCGCTTCCCGTTCGGTCCCTACACCGAGCAGGCGACGATCGAACTGGCCTTCACCCAGTACAAGGACGGCAAGAACGAAGACGCGTATTCCACGATCGGCCGCTTCATCAAGACCTATCCCACGCAGAAGCATGTCGATTACGCGTATTACCTGCGCGGCATCATCAATTTCGACCGCGATCGCGGCTTTCTCGATCACTACGCCAATCAGGACATGACCAAGCGCGACCAGGGCAACACTTCGCAGTCGTTCTCGGATCTCAACGAGTTGATCACGAAATTTCCCGACAGCCGTTATGCGCCGGATGCACGTCAGCGCATGATCTATCTGCGCGACAATTTATCCAAGGCGCAGGTCCATGTCGCGATGTACTATCTCAAGCGCGGCGCTTATGTCGCGGCGATCAACCGCAGCAAGGATATCCTCGAAAAATACGAGCGCACGCCGGCGGCCGGCGACGCGCTGGCGATCATGACGCTGTCATATAAATCGCTGAACCAGGAAAAGCTCGCCGCCGACACCGAGCGCGTGCTCAAGCTCAACTATCCCGACCATGCGTACTTCCGCGGCTCGTGGCCGGAATACGGGCATTGGTGGAACCGGATGATTCCGTTTAGAAGCTAGTTGCCGGTAACCAAGGCTGAGGGCTGAGGGCTGAAAAGCAGAAAGGCCACCGTCCTTGATCTTCAGCCTTCAGCCCTCAGCTCTCGCGCTTCCACTCACACGCTCCTCGTGGCGACCGCGGGCGGCACGCGCGCGGCGCGCGTCGCCGGGCCGAGTACGGCAATCTGACCAAGCAGCCATAGACAGACGAAGCCGATCGGCACGTAGTGCCACGGCAACAGCTTGGCCCCGTCGACATGGGTCATCAGCCAGAAACTGAACGCATAGGTCAGCATCACCCCAAGCAGCAGACCACCGGTGGTGATCAGGAAATTCTCGGTGAGGAAGTAGCGCAGGATCGATCCGCGCGTAGCGCCGAGCGCACGCCGCGTGCCGATCTGTTTGGTGCGCTGGTGACCCAGAAACTTGCCATGCCGACGATGCCGAGCGCGGTGATCGACAGCAGGCAGAAAATCACCGTGCCGAGGATGATCATCATCGCACGATCGTCGCTGTAGCATTCGGCGCGGATCGCCTCGACGCTTTTCAGGCTGCGCACGATACGGCCGCGATTGCTTTCGATCATCTTGCTCTCCGCGAGTCTCATCAACTCGTCGCGGCGTCCGGGCTCGGCGCGAACCAGGTATGCGGTACGGTTGCCATAGGCGGTCATTTGCGGCACCAATGTTGCGTAGTCGACCGCAGCGCGATCGCCATTGAACGAGTATCCGTTGGGCCACGGCACCTGCAGGCGATCGATCACGCCAATGATCGTCTGTGGCGGTTGTGTGCCATCGCTCACGTACATCTGCTTGCCGACCGCGTCGTGATTCGGATAGAGCTTGTCGGCCAGAGCCTGGGTGACGATGGCGCCCGCCGGGAACGCAATGGCGCCGCGCTCGCGCACGCTGATCTCCTCGGGCTTGAAATTGCGCCCGGCGACGAGCTTGAGTCCATACGCATCAATTCCATGCTCGTCGACGAAGTAGATCGCGGTGCCGGTGGTCGCGACCTTCTGTCCCGGGGCCATGCTGATCTGCTCGCTCCAGCCGCTATTGCTCATTGGCACGGTGTTCATCGGGCTCGCATCGACCGCACCGGGCAAGTGCCGCAGCAGCGCCAGATCCTCGACGAACGCGTTCTTCGTGTTGAAGTCCGCACCGAAGCCGAAGCTCGAGATCATGAACGTGTCGGTTTCGTTCATGCCCGACAGACGCGCCATCGTCGCCACGCGCTGGCTGATGATGAACAGGGCGTTGCAGACGATGGCGAGCGTCAGCGCGATCTGCAGCCCGATCAGGATCAGGGCCACTTTGCTGCGCATCAGCGCGGAAATAATCGGACGGATTTCCATGGATCACCTCACTGGGTCTTGAGCTGTGCAGCGGGAGCCACCTGGCACGCGCGCCACGTCGGATACAAACCCGCGAGCACCGCCGCGGCAACGGCAAAACTGATCGTCGTCGCGACCATCGACCAGCGTCCTGCGCGCGCAGCACGTTGATTTCGGGAATCGCGCCGGCCTTGAACGCACGCTGGTTGCGATCGACTTCGCGCGCCGCCGTGACGCGTTCGATCTGCGCCTGATCGATGGTTTTTTTCGCCAGCAATTGCTTCTGCCGGTTGTCGATGCCGGTGCGCTCGACGTCGACCTCGACGCTGGACAACGTCGCCTGCTCTTGTTCGAGCTTGTTCTTCAGTTCGGGGCTGTCGACCTCGGCCAGCACCTGATCCTTTTGCACCTGGTCGCCGGCATGCGTCAGCAGGGTGATCGTGCCGGCCGCAGTCGCATACAGAGTCGGGCTTTGCGCCGCGACGATCTTGCCCTGCGCCGAGATATCGCGCGTCAACGTGCCGCGTTTGACCTGGGCGATGCGCAGACTCGTACTGCTCACCGAGGCGCCTGCCGAGATCAGACGCCCGACGGTCGGCACGACCCAGATCAGCGCCGCGAGCACGACGGCGCAAACCGCGCCGATCACCACATGGCGTTTGCGCGACGGGGCGGCGTCGATACGGCGATCCTGGGCCGAGGTGTCTCGTATTATTTCGACGCATGTTCCGGGTTGAGTACGGGAAGTGTTTAAGCAAGGTGCGTGCCAGCGTTTCGAACGCGCGTAATACGTTGTAGTAATTGAGATTTGCTTATTTGCGGGCAGCACCAGAAATGTCCGCGGACAGGCGGCGGACAACGTCCGTCTTACCCTTCTCCCATCGGGAGAAGGTGCCGAAGGCAGATGAGGGAAGAGCCTCGCAACAAGTACAACTCCTGCTCGCTGGAATACTCTTCCCTCACGGCGCTGCGCGCCACCTTCTCCCGGTGGGAGAAGGAAGCTTCCGGCACTTGCGACCTTTCGCATCGGTAGCGCATCTATAGCGACGTGACGCCGTCGTCCTTCCATCTGGAATTGCCGCAAGGCCTGATCGACCGCGCCCGCGCCGGCGAGGTTGCGGCGTTCGAGGTCATCTATCGGCGCTTCGAACGGCCGGTATTCAATCTGGCGTTGCGCATGCTCGGCGATGCGGAAAGTGCGCGCGAGATCCTGCACGACACCATGCTCAAAGTGTTTCAGCGCATCGGCCAATACCGCAGCGATGCGCCGTTCTGGGCGTGGCTGCGCCAGATCGCATTGAACGAGGCCTTGATGCGTTTGCGCCGCGAAAAGTATTTCGACGATCGCGTGGAGTTGACCGACGTCGCCGACGAATCCGCGCCGCCGTGGGTGCGTGCCGATTCGGTCGCCCTGGAGCGCGCGCTCGGCCGTCTGTCCGCGCTCACGCGCAGCGTGCTGTGGCTGTATCACGTCGAAGGCTATGCG
>JAYTQX010000349.1:0-2940 GCA_043746455.1 Pseudomonadota bacterium | reverse complement strand
GATGCGGGCGAACAGGGCAACAGCCGCGCGGCACGCAGGTTCGCGGCGGAGTTGCACACACGCCATCAGCTGCCTGTGCTCATGGTCGACGAACGCCTGAGTTCACGCGAGGCGGCGGCGCGCTTCGCCGCGCGGCGCGCAGGCGGCGCCGCGCGCCGCAAGCACGCCGCCACGCTCGACGCCATTGCCGCGGAAATCATCGTCGAACAATGGCTGCGCGATCAATCCGGCACGACTGCATCCGCATGAACGCGTCCGCGCACGAACTGCAATTTGACGCACACGGCCGCCTGCGTCATCTGCTTACGCTGGTCGGTATCGAGCGAGCGCGCCTCGATGCGCTGCTCGACCGTGCCGACGCGATGCGCCGCGACAGCCGCGAAGGCACGCGCCCGCTCGACTTGCTCGCCGGCCGCACAGCGATAAACCTTTTCTTTGAGCCGTCCACGCGCACGCGCACGTCGTTCGACCTCGCCGCGCAACGGCTCGGCGCGCAGGTGATCAATTTCGATATCGCCAGGTCCTCCACGATCAAGGGCGAGACGCTGCTCGACACGATCCACGCCCTCGAAGCAATGCATTGCGACGCCTTCATCGTACGCCATCAGGAAACCGGCACGCCCGAGTACATCGCGCGTCATCTGCGCACGCGCGCCGCGGTACTCAACGCAGGCGATGGCAACCATGCGCATCCGACGCAAGGACTGCTCGATGCGCTCACCCTGCGCCGGCGGTTCAAGGACTTGTCCGCGCTGCGCGTTGTCATCTGCGGCGATATTCAGCACTCGCGCGTCGCCCGCTCGGACGTGCACGCGCTGCACGCGCTCGGCGTGCGCGATGTGCGCCTGTGCGCGCCGCATGGCTTGCTGCCGGATGCCAATGCGACGACAGCCACTGCGGAATTTCCACAATGTCGCTTTTTCCACAATTTCGACGAGGCGATCGAGGACTGCGACGTTGCGATCATGCTGCGCCTGCAGAAGGAACGCATGGACGCCGCGGCGATCCCGTCCGAAGCCGACTATTTCGCGCGCTACGGCTTGTCTGCGGCGCGTCTGGCGCGCGCGCATCCGGATTGTGTGGTCATGCATCCGGGTCCGATCAACCGCAACATGGAAATCGCCGACGATGTCGCCGACGGGCCGCGCTCGCTGATCCTGGAGCAGGTCGCCAACGGCGTCTATGTGCGCATGGCGGTGCTCGCCGAGTTGCTGCAAACCGCGTAAACCGCCAGGATGAACGCAAAGGCGAGTGGCTTTACGCACGCGCCGGAGCGGCGCGCGCGCGCAGACACTGGCGCGCAACTTCACGCATAATCCCGGGCGACCTTGCGCCGCCTGACGCGGCCATT
Organism: Pseudomonadota bacterium; assembly: GCA_043746455.1. GTDB lineage: Bacteria > Pseudomonadota > Gammaproteobacteria > Xanthomonadales > Rhodanobacteraceae > Rudaea. Next base: position 1,589 of record JAYTQX010000349.1, on the reverse strand, counting down.
GAAGGGATCAGGGAGAAATCGCCATGCATCAGGCTCGTCGTTTTGCCACGCTCGCCATCGCCGCCGCAGTGCTCGCCGCTTGCGGCAAATCGCAGAACGCGAGCACCGATCTGCCTCTTGCGTTCGCGCCCGCTGACACGCCATACGCGTACGCGAATCTCGAGCCCACGCCGAAGGAAGTACTCGACCAATCCTCGAAACAGATGCAGGCGATCTGGCCTTTGATTTTCGGCATGTACGACAACATGCTCAAGCGCGCCGACAAACTCGATGAGCGCAAGGCGAAGATCGCCGCAGCCATACTCGATGAGTTGCGCACGCGCGACAGCCTGGACAAGCTGCGCGAGATTGGATTCAAGCCCGACGGCCATGTCGCGCTCTATGGTGTCGGTCTGATTCCGGTACTGCGCATGGAGCTGGGCGATCCCGCAGCCTTCAGGGCCATGGTGGCGCGCATCGAAGCCAAGGTCGGCGAGAAAATTCCGACCGGCAAGACCGGCGATCAGGAGTACTGGCAGCTCGGCGACGGCAACGTCAGCGCGATCTTTGCAATCCAGAATTCGCATTTTGTCGCCACGCTGTGGGCCGACGCAGTCGGCGATGCAGTCAAGCAGGCACTGCTCGGCATCACCCGTCCGGTGAAGAATCTGGCCGATGCCGGCACCTTGCAGACGCTCGCGAAGCAGTATCGCTATTCCCCGTATGGCGAAGGCTACGTCGATGCGGTCGCGCTTGTGCAGCGCCTGTCGGCGGCGCCGACCGGCACCGATCTGGAAATCGCCAAGGCGATGAAACTGCCTGCCGACGGCGCGATCACCGACCCGGTGTGCAAGGGCGAAGTTCTCGAGATAGCGCGCAAGTTTCCACGCCTCGTGCTCGGTGTGGAAAGCGTGGCACCGACGCAGGTGAAAGTCGGCGCGCAGCTCGAAATCGAGCCGGGGCTCGCGCAGCAGCTCACGACTGCGCTCGCGCCCGCGCCGGGCACCGGCGTGGCCGGCCAGGGTCTGATGGACTTGAGCGTCTCCCTGCCCGTGCTCAAGCTCAAGGATTTCTGGATCAAGCAAGCGGAAGCGGTCGCGGCCAAACCTTTCGCCTGCGCATCGCTGACCAAGCTCAACGACGGGTTTCGCGACTCGAAGGCGAAGGTCGACGTAACCATTGCGCCGCCTTTCAGCGACCTCACCGGCGTGCGATTCACCTTGACAAAAGTGGAGCCGCGCGGCACCGGCACACCCAATGTCGCCGGCAAGCTGCTGATGGCCACGAGCAATCCGCTGGCCGCTCTCGGCATGGCGCAGCTCGCGCTGCCGCCGCTGAAAGATCTGAAAATCGCTGCCGATGGCAAACCCGTCGCGCTGCCGCCCGGCATCGCGCCGGGACCCGTGCCGCCGCTGGCGATCGCAATGTCGGACAAGGCGATCGCGATTGCCGCAGGTGCGGGCGAAAGCGACGGTTTGAGCGACTATCTCGCCGCTGCGCCAGCGACTGCGCCGGTTTTCGTCCGCACCTACATCACTGGCGCGATCTACGGCACGATGGGGCGCTACTTCGACGTGCTCAAGGCAGCGATGCCCGTGGACAAGCGCGAC
>JAYTQX010000348.1:0-4680 GCA_043746455.1 Pseudomonadota bacterium | reverse complement strand
GGAGGTGATCCATGAGTCGCGTAAATCGCATTCTTCCTTTCTTCGTCGCCCTGATCGGGCTGGTTGCGTTCGCCGGCGTTAGCGTGGCGGCAAAGCCCGAAGGCAAGCACCACGACCAAGGCAAACACCAGGGTCAAGGTGCTCACCACCACCACAACGGAAAAGACCTGGTGGGTGGGAAGATAAAAACCAACGGTCACCACATGATCGACACGCGGGGTAACGTTACAGCGTCGGTTGAAGTCAGGGATGGCAAGATCGCCGGCTTGCAAGCAAAGCACGCCACCAAGGGCGATCTTCCGGTCAAGAAGTACAAGAGCAGCAAGCAGATGGTCCAGGCGGATCCGATCCTGAGCAAGGGCGCGCCCCGCATGATGACCGTGCAGGACCAGTATCTGGGAACCGTCTACATCGGTTACTCATACTACGATGACTATGGAAACGAAGAAATCTACTGGTTCCCGTACGACATGATCCTCGACGGAGATACCGGCGCAATCGAATACGTTGAAACGGTCTGAAGTCCGCTGAATGCGAAGTGCGCGCCGGCTCGGACGGTGCGCACTGTATCTGCTACCGATCCAATTGTCGCCCGAACTCTCTTACCGACTTGGATCGAAGGTCGTCGAGCCGGTCATTCGTGGAACGATACCGCGCCTCATGCAGATCGAACGACAGGCTCCCGTTTCGTCTTTGCTTAGTCCAAGGCCCGGCTAAGTTTTGGCTGCATATCCGGAACACCAGCCCTTGGTGTGTACTTCTTGCCCCGGATAGAGCTGGCACGGCCCGAACTCGTCAACGCTGACGCCTTGGAATAACTTGCAGGTGGCGCACATCTGGCCAGGACTGCATGACCGTGCCAGCCGTAAGAGACGTATTTTTCTTGCAGCCCTTGCAGCGCAGTACGACCGATGACCGCGATGGAAAGCGGTATGGCTCTCCGTGCTGGCGCAGAAGCAGCCGTCCGGCCATCGCATTGCTTCAAGGTACTTCGCGCATGCCGCGTCGTCGGGAAACAGCTTTTGAAACTCCGACAGCGTCGCGGGGAAACGCGGGACGCGCTCGACTTCGATGAACCGGATAAGCATGGATCGGGCTCTGCCGAAAAGCACAATCACATCTTTATATATATATTTAATATAAACAATATATTGAAAATAATAGTTAAACTAATTTCTAGATACAGGTGTTATCGAGCGGGGCTTTGCTTGCTATCCGAACCGGAGGTGCGTGCGAACAGTGCTCGGGCAATCACCGGTGTGAGCAACGAGCGCGCGAGCAGGGCACCGCCGCCGCCAATTGTTGCGCCGATTCTTGCCCACAGCCGTGTCGGCAACCAGCTCAGCGCGAATCCGCCGAGCAAACCTCCGGCGACGATCCAGGCGACAGGGTGGCGGCGGAACGAGGTCCTGATCGGAGCCGTATCGCGCACAAGCGCAGCGTGCGCCACGTCGAGTTCGGTTTGTGCCGTGCGCACGCGCTGCGCGCTGCGGACCGTGCGCTCGTCATTGCAGAGCCTTGATGAAGCGCGACAAGGCGGCGCGGCTGCGCGGCAGACTCAGGCTGCGCCACCAATTGCGCAAAAGCATCAGGGTGGCCAGCAGCGCAACGATATTCAACGACAACACGCCGCAAACCGCGAGACTCCAATCCTGCAGCCAACGGTGTAGCAGAGCGGCCAGCAGCGCGTCGATGCTGAGCAGGATGCCCAACGCCAATGCCGGCACAATCAGAGCGAGGATCAAAAGCCGGACAAGATTTGCCTTCGCCAGAACCGCTTCATTGATCAGCAACGAACCCCACGCCCGCGCATATTCCGCGGTGTGTTGCGCGACATCGGTCAGCGAGGCGCGGGCTTCGGTCGGCTCCGCGGGCGCACTTGTCTGCGCGTCGTCTGCGTGTGGGTCGGTGGCCGTCATGCCGTCACCATCAGCGACGCAGCAGCTTGGCGACCGTCAGTCCGGCAAAGAAGGCGACGCCGAACGCCGCGAGCGGGTGCAACTGGATTTGCTTGCTGGCCGAGCCGCCGAGGACTTTCGCGTTCTGCAGCAACAGCTCGCCGGTCTGGCGCAGCTGCTTCTCGAGTTCAGCAATGCGCTCGGAGAGCGCGTCGATATTGTCGTCGAGCTTCTGTTCGGCGGTATCCACGCCGTTGTGGATGTCGTTGGCAGCATCATCGATCGCGGACTTCACAGTGCTTGCGCTCATGTTGTAACTCCTTGCGTGGATTGAACCCCGACTGTACCCGCAACAATGTGAACAAAAAGTATCTTCGCGCACCAGGGCCTTTCGAGCGGGCACTTATGGAATGACGTCGACCGAATCGATACGCAGACGACCCAGCGTATTGAAACCGGCGTAGAAACGCCACGGATCGCCATCGCCGACCGACAACGCAATATGGCCCGCATCGAAACCGTGCAGGGCGGCGTCGAAGCTGTGCCAGCTTCCGTCGACGTAGGCCTGCGCCCATGCGTGCGGGACGAAGACGTGTTCCTGACCGGCGTATTGATCGACATAGACCAGGCCATCGACAACCCGAGTCGGAATCCCGCGCGCGCGCCCGAGCGCGGCGAGCAGCACGGCGTGTTCGGTGCAATCGCCCTCGGGGTTTTTCGCCACTTCCAGTGCCGAAGCGTAACCCACCGAGAGATCCTTCTTGCGAATGAAGCCGCGCACGAAATTCTCCAGGTTCTGCATTTGTGCGCGCTCGGTCTTTGCGTCGCCAGCGCCTTGCCGCGCAAGCCTGACGATCTCTGGCGCGGTACTTTGCAGCCAATCGTTGGGCTGCGTATCCGCCGCGGCGGGCTTGTCCTCGTGCGACGGCGCACCGTCCCCAAGCGGCGCTATGCGCAATTCGACCGAGCGCGCGCTTGTTTTCGCCTGCTGTTCGTCAGTGCTGGCGAATTGCAACGGTTCGCCGCTGGCATCGATCGCGCTCAATTCCAGGCGGATGCCTTGCCCGCGCTCCTGCGCGCTGAGCGCGCGGGTGGCCGGCACCAGCGAGTGTACAAGTACATCGGCGGATTGGTTCGGCGCGGTCGCACAGGCTTTCGAGCAAGCGAGCATGGTCAGTTCATAGCCCATCATCGGCAGCAGCAGCTTGCGCACGGTCTGATCCGCTTCGATCCAGGAAACCGACTGCGTCGGCGCGCCGCCAAGCTTGACCGTCTGCTCGATCTTCAGCAGCTCACGTTCGCCTTCGGGCAGATCGACCCACTCCCTGGCGCCGACCACCGAATCGACTTCAACCGTTTCGAGATTCTCCGCCTGGAATGCCAGCGCCGTGTAACGCCTACCGGGCGCGAAGCCGCTTTTTTCTTCCTGCAGGCGCAGGCCTTCGGCCAGCAGGGCGCCTTGCGGCCAGGCCATCGCGTGCACCTGTTTCGCGCCGCCGACCTGGCTGACTACATCGAGCTTGCCGTCGGCCCCGATGACGCCGGTCTGCACGCTTTCGATGCCGGAGATTTTCGTGCGCGATTCGAACTTCAGCGGTTTGCCGTCGCTCGTTTCTTCGTCGGTCTCACCGGTCGCGAGCGCAACCTTGAAGCCGGAGCGCTGGATCTCGATGCTCATGTCCTGGGTTGTCACCACGCGATTGCCGGCGACCTTGCGCGTGGTGTGCATGCTGCCGATCTTGCGACCATTGAGCAGCACGCTCATCCATACGTCGTCCGCGGGCGCGGCCTGTGCGGCGGCGCAAGCGAAGGCCGTCAAAATCAGGGCGACAAAGCGGCGGGGCATGGGTGGTCTGCAGCATCAACGGTGAACGCTCGAAGGATAGCCGATGCGACCGGAGCGTGCTCATGCGTATTCGACAGGCGACCGCATGAATTCGGCGACCAGGTATGAGTCGAGCGCAATCTCAATCCTGACTGGCAGCGTGGCCGCTGCGTTCGGAATCCAGCTCGGCTTTCCAGCCCTCGGGCGTAAGCCGTTCGAGCGGGTGGAAGCGGGCCTTGTAATGCATCTTCGCGTGCCCGGCGATCCAGTAGCCGAGATACACATGCGGCAGTTGGCGCTTGCGCGCCAGTTCGATCTGGCAGAGGATCGCATACGTGCCAAGTCCGCGCTCATGCTCGCGTGGATCGAAAAATGTATACACCGCGGATAGCCCGCTGGCGGTGATGTCGGTGACGGCCACCGCGAGCAGATCGCCTTCGCCGTTGCGCAATTCGAGGAACCATGTCGGACTCCACGCGGTGTACAGAAACCGCGAGAAATCCTGCGGGTCTGGATTGTCCATGCCGCCGCCGGCGTGACGCGAGTCGAGGTATTGCCGGTACAGGGCGAAATGTTCGTGGCTGTAGCGCGCCGGCGTGACGCTCATGGCGAGATCGCGATTGCGCTTGAGGCAGCGGCGCTGGCTGCGATCCGCGCGGAAATCGGCGACGGCGACGCGCGCCGGCACGCAGGCGCGGCACTGCGGACATTGCGGGTGATAGACATGACCGCCGGCGCGTCGATACCCGCGCGTCAGCGCATGCGCGTACATGCGCGGCAGATGCGGCGCGGCCGGGTCGATCACCAGATTCTGCGCGGTGCGCTCGGCGAAATAGCCGCAGGGATGCGGCAGGGTCTGAAACAGGCGGACGGTTTCGGACTTCATGCGCGCATTCTATATCAGCGCGGTGAAGCCCTCCCCTTCAAGGGGAGGGTTGGGTGGGGATGGTGTCGAGC
>JAYTQX010000347.1:0-2268 GCA_043746455.1 Pseudomonadota bacterium | reverse complement strand
GCGTAGCGATCGACCGCAATGGTTTCTACGCCAAGCCGCTGCAGCGCGATCAGCACTTCCTTGCCGAGCTCGCCGGCGCCGAGCAGCATCACGCGCGTGGCGCAGGCGGACATTGGCGTGCCGATGGAAGGCAGTTTCGGTGCGGGCATGATCACGGTCCGAGCGAGGAGGCAAGCGCCATTATCCTGCATTGCGGGAGTCCGGACATGGCCAGGTTTGAATATGGTGACAGCCGTTCTGAGGGCGATCCAGAAAGCGCCCTTGGATACCTCGGAGCGAACAGCATGCAAACTCAGCGCCTCGTCAACCCCCATGGTCAATTCGAGACCAGGCGACATCGCGTCCGCGTATACTTCAGCTGCGCTCGGGGTCGGGTCTGATGCATATGGCTGCCGTCGAACGCATCTTTGGAGGGACTTTCCATGTTGTGGCTGATTCTTGGTCTTGTGGTTTTTCTCGGTCTGCACTCGGTGCGCATCGTCGCCGACCACTGGCGCACCCGGCAGGTGTCGCGCATCGGCGGCAACGCATGGAAAGGCGTGTACTCGCTGATTTCCATTGCCGGGTTCGTGCTGCTGATCTGGGGCTTCGGCCTGGCGCGCCAGCATCCGCTGCCGTTGTATGCGCCACTGCCGGCGCTGCGCCATGCGAATGCCTTGTTCACGCTGGTCGCATTCGTGTTGGTCGCCGCCGCCTATGTGCCGCGCAATCATCTGAAGGCGAAGCTCGGCCACCCGATGTTTGCCGGCATCAAAGTCTGGGCGTTCGGCCATCTGCTGGCGACCGGCATGCTGCATGACATCGTGCTGTTCGGCGCCTTCCTGGTTTGGGCGATTGCAGGTTTTGTGGTTTCGCGCCGCCGCGATCGCCGCGCCGGCGTCTCCTACCCGGTCGGGACCGTGCTCGGCGATGTGTTGACGTTGGTCATCGGCGTCGGCGCCTGGGCTGCCTTCGCATTCTGGCTGCACCTGCGCTGGATCGGCGTAGCGCCGTTCGGTTGATCGCGTTCAGATCGGTGCGGTCCATGCTGATGCGTCGGCGTTTCGCAGGATATCGCGCGTCACGCGCGTCACGTCGGTCTGCCCGGTCAGCGCGAGACTCACATCGAGTTCCTTGCGGATGATCTCGATCGTCTTGGTCACGCCGGCCTCGCCAAGCGCGCCGAGACCGTAAAGAAACGCCTTGCCGATCAGTCCTGCGCGCGCGCCGAGCGCGAGCGCCTTGAGCAGGCTCTGGCCGCTGAGGATGCCGCCGTCGAACAGCACCTCGCTGCGCCCCCCGACGGCATCAACGACGCGAGGCAGCGCCGCGATCGATGCGGGTGCGCCATCGAGCTGGCGGCCGCCATGATTGGAGACGACGATCGCATCGACGCCGGCCTTGGCTGCGGTTGCGGCGTCCTCGGCATCGAGTACGCCCTTGATGATGAGCTTGCCGGGCCAGGCTTCGCGCAGCCAGTCGAGATCGCGCCAGGTCAGGGTTGGATCGAACTGGGTGGCGATCCATTGCGCCAGCGTGAGCAGACTGTCGGCGCCCTTGATCTGGCCGGCGAGGTTGCCGAACGAACGGCTCGGCGCGGTGAGTACGCGCCACGCCCAGGCCGGCTTGCTCGCGATATCGAAAAAATTGCGCAGCGTGAGCTTGGGCGGTACGGTCATGCCGTTCTTGATCTCGCGATGGCGCTGGCCCTGGATCTGCAGGTCGACGGTGAGCATCAGCGCCGAGCAGCCGGCATCCACCGCGCGCCGGATCAGCGAGCGCGTGAAGCCGCGATCGCGCATCACGTAGATCTGGAACCAGAACGGCGCGGGCACTGCGGCGTGCACCTGTTCGATCGAACAGATCGACATCGTCGACAGACAGAACGGAATGCCGGCCGCGTGCGCTGCGCGCGCGGCGAGAATCTCGCCACCGCCGCGCTGCAGGCCAGTCAATCCGGTCGGCGCCAGCGCCAGCGGCAGCGTGGCTGGCTTGCCGAGGATGGTCGTCGCGAGCGAACGCTTGTCGACATCGACCAGCACGCGCTGGCGCAGGCGGATCGCTTCGAGCGCGGCGCGGTTGTCGCGCAGGGTGATCTCGTCGTAGGCGCCGTGGTCGGCATACTCGAAGAACGCGCGCGGCACGCGGCGACGGGCGAGTTCGCGCAGGTCCAGTACATTCGTGATGACTTTGCTCATGGCGTCGTCTCGCAGGTATTCCGCATGAAGGATTGAACCACGAAGGACAAGAAGACACGAAGAAACAAGCAATGGATCGCGTGCAGGCAAG
>JAYTQX010000346.1:0-2078 GCA_043746455.1 Pseudomonadota bacterium | reverse complement strand
GCGTTCTGGAACCGAGCTATACCGTGGAGCCCGTGCAGGAGGGCGAGCGCACGGTCACGCTGCGGCGGCCGGGCGGCGAACAATGGGTGGCTGCGCTTTACCACATCGTTGCGGCCACCAGTCCGGATGCACCGGCCTTCGACGCGATCGCCTCGGCGCTTGGCGACGATCCCAATGGACGTCTTTACAAGCGCCTGATCGAAACCCGCAAGGCGCAGGAAAATTATGTGACTACGCGATTGCTGGTCGATCCGGGCTATCTGCAAATCGAGGTCAAGCTGAGGCCGACCGACAATATCGAGGAGGTGAAGAAAATCCTGCTCGATACCGTCGAGGGCCTGGCCAAGGAACCGATCACCGAAGAGGAACTCAAGCGCGCCAAGCTGAAAAACAAAAACGGCTTCGAACGATTTTTCGACAACCCGCAGTCTTTTGCATTCGGCGTCGCCAATGCGGCGACGTTCGGCGACTGGCGCCTGATTTTCGCCCAGTACGAGCGCATGCAGAACCTGCAACTGGCCGATGTGAACCGCGTCGCCTCGCAATGGTTCAAACCGTCCAACCGCACGCTCGGCATGTTTGTTCCGACCGATCATCCCGACCGCGCACCTGTGGCGGAGAAGACCGATGTCGCAGCGGTGATGAAGGACTTCAAGGCTGGCAAAGCCATCGCCGCCGGCGTAGATTTCATCGCGACACCGGAGAATATCGAAGCGCGCACCGAGCGCGTGACCTTGCCTTCGGGTTTGAAACTGATGTTGTTGCCAAAGAAGACGCGCGGCGAAACCGTGGTCGTCGATCTGCAGATGCACTTCGGCAATGAGGAAAATCTGCGTGGCCAGCGGCCCGCGGGCGAGTTGGTCGGCCAGATGCTCGATCGTGGCACGACCAGGCATGCGCGCAAGCAATTGTCCGATGCGTCGGATGCGATTCAGACCAACCTTGGTGTGCAGGGCTGGATCTCGGGCGCCAAGGCGGGTTTGCAGACCAAGCGCGAGCACTTGAGCGAGGCGCTGAATCTGCTCGCGGAAATTCTGCGCGAGCCGAGTTTTCCGGCGGATGAATTCGCGCAGTTGAAGAACGAAATCGCCGGCAGTCTCGAAAGCAGCGCCAAGGAGCCGCAGCTGATCGCCGATGTGGCAATCAATCGTTATCTGCATGCGTATGCCTACGACGACCCGCGCTACAGCACCTCGTTCGATGAGCATCTGAAGGAAGTCAACGCAGTCAAGCTCGACGATGTGAAACGGTTTTATCAGAGATACTGGGGCATGGATCACGGCGAAATCGCCGTGGTCGGCGACTTCGATGCGCAGGCGGTGAAGGCGCAGTTGACCACGTTGTTCGGCAACTGGAAATCGACGATGCCCTACCAGCGCGTTCCGGGCGTTTTGAGCACGGCCGTGCCGAAGGTGCTGATCGCCGAAACGCCGGACAAACAGAACGCGATCGCGATCGGTTCGATACCTCTGGCTTTGCGCGACTCCGATCCCGATTTTCCCGCGCTCAGGGTCGCCGGACATGTCTGGGGGGCGGGCTCCGACAGCCGGCTCAACAAACGCATCCGGCAAAAGGACGGCCTCTCCTACGGCGTCGGCGGAGGCGTCAGCGCGAGCGGTTTCGAGGAAGCCGACGGTCAGCTCGGCATGGGTGCGATCTATGCGCCGCAGAATCGCGCCAAACTCGAAGCCGCCTTTGCCGACGAATTGCAGCGCTTCGTGCATGACGGCATCAGCGCCGACGAACTCGCTAGCGCGAAACAGGCAATCGCCACGCAGCGCAATACGATGTATGCGGCCGATGGCGCCGAAGCGAACCTGCTGGTCGATCGCACGCTGCAGAACCGCACGCTGGCTTATGACATCGACGTGGCGAAAAAGATCGATGCCTTGACTCTGGAGCAAGTCAATGCCGCGATCAGGAAATGGATCAAGCCCGACGCGGCGATATGGTCGCTGGCCGGCGACTTCGCCAAGGCGGATTGCAAGCCGCCGATGCTGTGCACGCCAACGGGCAGTTGACGCAGTCGCCGATTCTGCGGTCGCGGCCAGTCTCTTGGTGAAACATTCCATCGAATG
>JAYTQX010000345.1:0-1841 GCA_043746455.1 Pseudomonadota bacterium | reverse complement strand
AGTGCGACGAGCAGCGTCTGCGCCGCGCCGATGCGTTCGGCGGCGCCGGGCAGTTCCAGGCGCACCTTGAGTTTGTCCTGGCCGTCGAGCGAGTATACTTTTGGCTGGGTCTGGATCAGCTTGATCACGCGCAGCGAGTCGATATTCGGCTGCGGCTTGAACAGCATGCGGCCGCCTTTCTCGCCGAGTTCGAGTTTGCGGATGCCCATCGCGGTGGCGGCGAGCTTGAGCGCGGCGACGACGAACAGATGCTTGATCGGGATGGGCAGCAGGCCGAAACGGTCGATCATCTCGACCTGCAGCTCACGCAACGCGTGCGCGTCGCGCGCGCTGGCGATGCGCTTGTACAGGGTCAGGCGTGCGTGCACGTCCGGCAGATAATCGTCCGGAATCAGCGCCGGAATATGCAGTTCGACCTCTGCGTCGTGCTCGTTGACCAGATCGAAATCGGGCACCTTGCCGCTCTTCAGCGCGCGTACGGCGCGTTCGAGCAGCTCGTTGTACAACGAGAAGCCGACCGCCTCGATCTGGCCGCTCTGTTCCTCGCCGAGCAGTTCGCCGGCGCCGCGGATTTCCAGATCGTGGGTGGCCAGGGTGAATCCCGCGCCGAGTTCTTCGAGCGCGGCGATCGCGTCGAGGCGCTTCTCCGCGTCGGCGGAAATCGTGCGCCGGTCGGGTACGATCAGATACGCATAGGCGCGATGATGCGAGCGTCCGACGCGACCGCGCAGCTGGTGCAACTGGGCCAGGCCGAAACGGTCGGCCCGGTTGATCACGATGGTGTTCGCGCTGGGCACGTCGATGCCCGATTCGATGATCGTCGTGCACACCAGCACGTTGAAGCGCTGGCGGTAGAAATCCAGCATCACCTGTTCGAGTTCGCGCTCGGGCATCTGGCCGTGGGCGATGCGCACGCGCGCCTCGGGAATCAGTTCGCTTAAGTTCCGCGCGGTCTTTTCGATCGTCTCGACTTCGTTGTGCAAAAAGTATACCTGGCCGCCGCGCGCGAGTTCGCGCTGGAACGCCTCGCGCACCAGCGCCGCGTCGTAGGGCGCGACGAAGGTTTTCACCGCAAGACGATGCGAGGGTGGCGTGGCGATGATCGACAGGTCGCGCAGGCCGGACATCGCCATGTTCAGGGTGCGCGGGATCGGCGTCGCGGTCAGGGTGAGCAGATCGACCTCGGCGCGCAGTTTCTTCAGTGCCTCCTTCTGGCGCACGCCGAAACGTTGTTCCTCGTCGATGATGACGAGGCCGAGATTCTTGAACTTGATATCGGGCTGCAGCAGGCGATGCGTGCCGATCATCACGTCGATTTGGCCTTCGCGCAGCTGGACCAGGGCCGCGTCGATTTCCTTCTTCGACTTGAAGCGCGAAATCACCTCGACGCGCACCGGCCAGTCGGCGAAACGGTCGCGGAAATTCTGGTAGTGCTGCTGCGCAAGCAGGGTGGTGGGCACGAGCAGGGCGACCTGCTTGCCGGCGATCGCGGCGACGAACACCGCGCGCAGCGCGACCTCGGTCTTGCCGAAACCGACGTCGCCGCAGACCACGCGATCCATCGCCTTGCCGGAGGCGAGATCGGCGATCACGGTCTCGATCGCCTGCAGTTGATCCGGCGTTTCCTCGAACGGGAACGACGCGGCGAATTGCTCGTACAGCGTGCGATCGTAAGTGAATGCGTGGCCTTGGCGCGCTTCGCGCTGCGCGTACAACCCGAGCAATTCGGCGGCGACGTCGCGCACTTTCTGCGCGGCCTTGCGCTTGGCGCGCTCCCAGGCGTCGCCGCCGAGCGCGTGCAGCGGCGCCAGTTCCGGCGCCGCGCCGGCATAGCGCGAAAC
>JAYTQX010000344.1:0-13740 GCA_043746455.1 Pseudomonadota bacterium | reverse complement strand
CAACCCCCAAACTGTTGCCCAGCATTTGGGCCGCTTTTCGCTGTGCGGAGAACCAGCGGGCTGCCACACTTTGGGCAGTGCCGTTTTGCGGTTGGATCCGACCGGCGTTTCAGGTTCTGGAGATGCGCCCGATGAGTCGCGAGTGTAGGTGCAAGCCGCCCTGACTGGAGTTTTTGCAACAGATCGCCGACTTCGGCTTCTGTGAATTTCACTTCACGAAACGCCTTGATCCAGGGAACGAAGCCCGAGCCGTAAGTGACGTTTGGCGGCATATTTGTTTTGAATGTGCTTCCGCCGACGAATGTCACAACGGGGTGAATGGTATCCGGTGGAACTTGAAGGGCAGTTTCCAGCGCTTTTGTGTGCTTGAAGTTTTGACGAAGAGGATTCTGGAATTTGAACGACTGCTTGTATATTTTTTGTGTCCACTGGGCTTGATTCTCTCCGCCGAAAATCCAGCCCTGCATATTCTTGGTTTCAAGCACGAATATGCCGAAGCGGGATACGAATACATGATCGATCTGCGTGGTGCCATCGAGCGTCGGTAGAGTGACGTTGTGCACGCGGTGGTACGTGTCGTTGTCCAGCCTGAGTCTGGCCAAAACCCGGACAAGCAGTTCACCTACGTAACCTTTTCCCCAAGGCGACTTGAGAAGTCCGATCACGATTGCGATCGGAATGAACCACCAGAAGTTTTTCAGTAGCGCAAAGATGATGGGGGAGAAATCCATGTCGCCTCGTCACACCAGATCTTATTTAGTCTGCGGCAAAAACCGGACCTGCACGCGTTGGCCGACCCTGAGATCGGAACTGGTCAGTTCCAGAATGCACTCGACGTCGCGCGTGTCGGTCGCTTCCTGGCCGCTCTCGATCAGCTTGCTCGGGCCGAAAACGTCGCCGATGCGCATGACTTTCGCCGGATAAATCTTCGCGCTGTCGACTTCCGAATAGACTTCCGCGCTCATCCCTGGGCTGACCTTGGCGACGAAGCCTTCGTTGAGTTCGGCGCGCACGATGCGCGGGCCGTCCGGCAGCAACTCGATCAGGTCGGGCGAAGCCTGTGCGGAGACGACGTCGCCGATATGCGTATTGCGCGCGACGATGCGGCCGGCGACGGGCGTGCGCAATGTGCGCGCTTCGACTTCGAAGACGGCCTGGCGGATCTTCTGTTTCGCCGATTGGATGCCGGCATCGGCGACTGCAATTTCTGCGTCGAGTTCGGCCAGCGCCTGCTTCGCATCGTCCGCCGATTGTCCACTTGCTGCGCCCGCCTGACTGGCTTCGAGCACGCGCGCGGCGCGCTGTTTCAGACCCGGCAGCTTGGCGCGCAACAGCGCGGCTTGGGCGTTCGCCGCATCGAGATCGGTTTTTGCCAGGTCGGCTGCAATCTGCGCTTGCTTGGTGTCGAGCACGACGAGTACATCGCCGGCTTTCACCGCACTGCCGACCTCGCCGTGCAACTCGGTGACGACGCCGTCGCGTGCAGCTGCGACATGCACCATGCCGCCTTCGACATCGACCTTGCCACGCGCGATCGCGACGAAATTCTGCGGCGCCGATGCTGCGGGGCCTGGCGGGGTTGCGGATGGGGCCTTGCCGCAAGCGGCGAGCAGCAGCAACGTCATTGCGGCGAAAGCCGAAATGACGAGCTTGAGTTGGTCAAATCCAATCATGTTGTGCCTTCCGCGCTGGATGTGGTTATCGGTTGCGCCTTGCCGTTTGGTTGCGCAATATCGCTGAGAATACGCCCATCGGCCATGGTGATGATGCGGTCGGCGTCCGCGGCGAGGCGCACGTCGTGGCTGACGCAGACCACGGTCGCGCCGTACACGCGCGCGACGCGATGCAGAGCGTCGATTACATTCTTGCCGTTGACCGAATCGAGCGCGCTGGTCGGTTCGTCGGCGAACAGGAACTGCGGTTTCTTCGCCAGCGCACGCGCGATGGCTATGCGCTGCTTTTCGCCGCCGGAAAGTTCGATCGGCCGCAGATGCGCGCGCGAGGCGAGGCCCACCTCCTCGAGCGACGCCAGCGCCTGATTGCGCACGACGTGTTTGGGCAGACCGAGATAGTCGAGCGGCAGCATGACCTGCTCTAGCGCGCTCAACGCGGGAAAGAGATTGAAGCCCTGGAACACGAAGCCGGTATGTTCGAGGCGGAATTTTTCCAGATCCGCGCGCGATTTCTTCCACAAGTCCTCGCCAAGCGCGGAAACGTTGCCGCCGTCGGGTTTGAGCAGGCCGCTCAGAATGGCCAGAAGTGTACTTTTGCCGGAGCCCGACGGACCCAGCACGAGGGTCAGCTCGCGCTGTTCCAGGCTCATGCTCAGTCCCTGCAGGACGCGCGTCTCGACCCGCCCGTTGGTATAGGCCTTGGTGATGGATTCGGCTACCAGTGCGGTCACGAGGTCACCGCAGCAGGTTCGCAGGTTCGAGTTCATTGATCGCGCCGACCGCGAGCAGGCCTGAAATCAGCGCGATCGTCATGACCAGCAGCCCGCAGGCGATAGCGGCGAAAAGGTCGAAGGTGATCGGCACGTCCTGTCCGCTTGCAAGCAGGGCCAGGGTCAGGCTGACGAGGCCGCCGATCACGATGCCGATCGTGCCGACCCAGAATGCCTGTTCGAGTATCACGCGGCGCAGCGCGGCAAGGCCGGCGCCGAGCGCATTCAGCATCGCGTATTCGCGCACCGAGCTGGCGACCGCGGCGAACAGGGTCTGGCTGGTGATCACCACGCCGACGATGAACACGACCAGTGCGAGGAAAAGAAAGCCGAGGCCGGCGCCGGTTTCGAACATCCAGTAGGTCGCCGCGTTGTAGGCGAACTCGGCGTGCGTCCATACGGTAAAGCGGTGACTGGCACCGACCTTCGCCAGACGGTCACGCGCCGCTTCGACGTTTTCGCCGGGTGCGAGCCGCGCGATGTAGTAGGCGATCTTGTCGCGGTCGGCCGGGTCGCCCACCAGCGAACGCGCGGTCGCGATCGAAGTGACGATGTTGACACCGCCGAGTGCGCGCAAGCCGCTGCCCGCGGCGACGATCTTGACGCGATGGCCGTTGAGCATCGCCGTGCCGCCGATATCGAGGCCAAGCTTGGGCAGGTCGGCCGCGTCGACGATCACGCTCGATGGTTCGAGCAGCGCCGCACGCTGCTCCATGCTCAGCGCATGCGCAAACATCATGCCGTTGGGTGCCGGATCGATGCCGGAGACGAACACCGATACGCTTCCGCGCTCGGCCGGCCCGCGCCAGTCGCCATCGATCCACTGGAACGGTTCGACCTGCACGACCGCCGGATCCATGCGCAGCCACGCTTCCGTATCGCGCGGGATCGGTCGGCCGAGTTCGACGGTTTGCGTGCCGGGATAGCCCGCCCAGATATCGCCGCCGGATTTGCTCACGTACACGCCGGCGCTGGAGAAAATGCCGAACATCAGCGCGGTCATCATCAGCAGCAGCAGGCCGGAAAACGCGACCGCAAGCGCGGCCGGCAGGAACTTGCGCCACTCGTAGATCAAGGTCTTGCGGGCCAGCGCGACGATCATTTCGGTGCCTTGAGCGGCGGGATCGCGCCGCCGAAGGCCTTGTACAGCGCGATATAGCTCAGGGCGCGGTCGCGCAGCACGAGGGTCTGCTGCAGGTGCGCCTGGGCGAGGGCAAGGTTTGCGGTCGCCGTATCGAGGCCGTCGCCGAGGCCGATGCGCTGCAGGGTCTGCGCGGATACCGCGCCGTGCTCGTTCAAGGCCAGGGATTTCTGAGCATTTTCCACAAGTAAACTTTTTGCGTCGAACTGGGCGAGCGCGGTCTGCGCCTCGGCGACGCTTTCGAGCACGGCTTCGCGATAGGCGAGCACGGCCGCGGACAGGGCCGCTTCACGCGCATTGACCACGGCACGGCGTGCACCCCAGTCGACGATCGGAATCGTGAGCATCGGGCCGAGCAGCGGTATCGCCCTGTTCGGGTGATCCAGATCGCCAGTCAAAGCAGTGGACGAGATCAGGGTGCCTACGATGCCGAGCTTCGGATACAGATCGGCGCGCGCGATACCGAGGTCGCCCGCGGCATGCAGCACGTTCTGTTCGGCGCGACGGATTTCCGGACGCGTGCGCAACAGGTCGGCCGGGGTCTGGCGGATATCGAGCGGCGGCAGACGCGGCTGCGCGCTGGCGTCGCGCAGGGCAGGGTCGGGCGCGTTGGTGCCGAGCAGCACGGCGAGCGCCTGTCCAGTCTGCATGACGGCGAGGGCGGGCTCGCTGGCATCGCTCAACGCCTGTTGCAGATCGGCTTGGGCGCGGTCGACTTCGAGCGCCGAGGCCATGCGCGTGCGCAGGCGTACCTGCGCGAGTTCGACCTGCTTGCGCCGCAGCGCGACGAGGTCGTCGAGAACCCGCGCACGCGCCTGTGCCGCGCGTAACTCCACGTAGTTCTTCGCGACCTCGGCGATCACCGATACGCGCGCAGCGGCCTCGTCGACGATCGCCGTATTCATGTCGGACAGAGCCATGCGTGAGCTGGCCTGCGAGCGGCCGAAAAAGCCGAACTCCCAGGTCGAGTCGAAGCCCGTCTCCAGATAGCCGGTCGCGCCGCCTGGCGACGTTTCTTCGTAGATGCGGAAATTGAGGTTGGGCCAGAACTCGCTGCGCGCGCGATGGCGCAGGCTACGCGCGGCGCGCAGCCGCTCGCCGGCGATCTGGATGCCGAGATTGTCGTGCAGGGCGTGCTCGATCAGCCGGTTGAGCGTGGCGTCGTCGAATGCGCGCCACCAGTTTTGCAGATCGGGCTGTGGAAGACCCTGTGCCGGTGCGCCCGCTTGCCATATGGCCGGCACGTCGTTCGGCAGGTCGGGTACCTTGGTCTCGATCGGAGAGCATGCAGCGAGCAGCGCGAGACTGGCCACCAGCACGGCTCTGCGCAGCATCGACGAAGCAGCCGCGAGCACCAAGGCGGCGCCGAGCGATTTCGTGAACGTCTTGTTGCAACACCGATCGGCACAGGTCATCCGGCTATTTTTGCATTTGCGCGCGGGATTTTCGACCCATGCGGGTTTTGGGAGCGGGGTCGGTGCGAAATCCCGGGCTGAAAGCCGCCTGGCTGCGGGCCAGGCCTAATCGCCAGCGGCAGCGTTTCACATCGTGCCAGGCGTCGCGCTGGATAGGCGATACCGGCGGCGCAAACGGCGCCAGCACTCCATTTGACGCGACGTGCTCCTGGGCGACGGGGGCTTGAGTCCTGCCCGCGCAGTCGCCGCCTAACGGTTTCATGGACCGCAGAATAACGTTGCATAAAATCCGTTCAGCGGCGGGGAGCGTGGCCGAACCGCTGCGATTGTGTTTCTTCCGATATTCAGTCGATACAACGAAATGATAATGTTTCGGACCAATTGCGAAACCGCCTCTATGAAATCGACCAGCAGCGTGCGCCAGCGTCGGCATCTTGTGGCCGTACCGTCGCGTGCAATCCTCGCGTTCGCCTCGATGCTCGCGCTCTCATCAGGCACCGAAGCGCAGATACCGGGAGGTCTGCAGAAGCAGGTCATATTCGAGACCTACTCGCCATTGGCGCGCGATACGGAACTGATCGATCAGCTGTTCCACCCGTTGCTGGCCGAACACCTGCGCAGCGAACTGGCGTCTGCCGGACCGGCGGTCCGCGAGCAGAGCATCGATCTCGCGCAAGAGCGTTTTACATTGTATGTGCCTGCGGGTGATATGCCCGTTGGCGGCTATGGTCTGCTGGTTTTCGTAATGCCTTGGGACCGGCCCACCATTCCGTCGAATTGGCTGCCTGTCCTCGATCGGCGCGGAGTGATCTGCGTAATGGCAATGGGATCGGGCAATTCCACCAACATCTTCTCGCGGCGCATCCCATTGGCGCTATCGAGCTACGAGAATGTCAAGCGACGCTACACAGTCGATCCCCATCGAGTCTACATCGGCGGTGTCTCCGGCGGTTCACGCGTCGCCTTGCGCATTGCGCTCGCATTTCCGGACATATTTCGCGGCGCTTTGCTCAACGCCGGCAGCGATAGTTTCGGAACGGAAGTGTTGAGTCCGCCGGGCCGGATGCTGTTTCGACAATTCGAGGAACACAGCCGTCTGATCTATGCGACCGGTAGCCAGGACGACACCAACCTCGTTATCGACAGCCACAGCCGCGAATCCGCGCGGGCTTTGTGCATCTTCGATCTGCAGACCCTGCCGATGAATGGCCGCGGACATGAACTCCTCAACGCGGCGATTCTGGATCGAGCGTTGGCTGCATTGGTCTCGGTGCGAACGCAGAGCGCTGACCTCGACGCGTGTCGTGAGCATCGCGCGCAGGAGATCTCCGCGCACTTGGCTAAAATCGAGCAGCTGATTGCAACTGGCAACGCGGGCGAAGCGAACAAGCAATTGCAGGACCTGGATGAACATTTCGGCGGCTTGGCCGCTCCGAGGAGCATTGAATTGGCGCACAAGTTGTGAAATCGAAGGTCCCCAATTCAAGCGATAGTGCAGACGGCGCGGTGCGCCTGGACATCTGGCTGTGGGCCGCGCGCTTCTACAAGACGCGTTCGCTGGCGAAGCACGCCGTAGAGGGCGGCAAGGTCGAAGTCAATCAGGCGGCCGGCAAACCGGCGAGGTCCGTGCATGTCGGCGATCGTTTGCGCATCTCGCGCGGCGAGGAACGCTTCGAGATCGATGTGATCGCGCTCAGTGAGCAACGCGGATCGGGTGCGGCCGCGCAGGGTCTCTACCAGGAAACCGAAGCCAGTCGCACGAGCCGCGAAGCGCTGGCCGAGCAACGCCGCATGGAGCGTGCCGGCTATTCGAAGCCACCGACCAAACCGGACAAACGCGCGCGGCGCCTGATCCGGTTGCTCGGCGATATCGATGCGTTCTAGCCTCGCTACAGTAGATGCTTCAAGCGGTAAAGCAGTTCCAATGCGGCGCGTGGCGTCAAGGCATCGACATCGATATCGCGCAGCGCGTCCTCGACTGGTGTGGTCCTTTCGAACAGGCCGAGCTGTGGCGAGGCTTCCGTTTGGGTGGCCGGCGTAGCGGATGAGCGCTGCCCGCTCGCTTCGAGCACACGCAGGTATCGACTCGCGTCGGCGATGACGGCCTTGGGTACGCCGGCCAGTGCGGCGACATGCAGGCCGAAGCTGCGGTTGGCGGGGCCTTCCTTGACGGCGTGCATGAAGACGAGTTGATCGCCGTATTCGATCGCGTCGAGATGGACGTTGGCGATGCCTTCGTAGCGCGCGGCGAGATCGGTGAGCTCGAAGTAATGCGTCGCAAACAAGGTGAACGCGCGATTTTGCGTCGCCAGCTGCACCGCGCAGGCCTGCGCCAGCGCAAGGCCGTCGTAGGTCGAGGTACCACGGCCGACTTCGTCCATCAAAACCAGACTGTACTTTGTCGCATTGTGCAGAATGTTCGCGGTTTCGCTCATCTCGACCATGAAGGTCGATTGCCCGCGCGCGAGGTCGTCGCCCGCGCCAATGCGCGTGAAGATGCGATCGATCGGGCCGATCGTCGCCGCATCCGCCGGTACGAAGCTGCCGATATGCGCGAGCAGCACGATGAGCGCCGCCTGACGCATATACGTCGATTTTCCGCCCATGTTCGGACCGGTGATGATCAACATGCGGCGCCCGCTTCCTTCAGACGTGTCGTCGAGTGTCAGGTCATTCGGTTCGAACGGATCGCTGCGCACCTGTTCAACCACTGGGTGGCGCCCGCGCACGATCCGGATTCCCGAATTTTCGGCCAGCTGTGGCGCCTTCCAGTTCAACGTGTCGGCGCGCTCGGCCAGATTGGCGAGCACGTCGAGCTCGGCCACCGCGGTCGCGGCCTGGCGCAGCGCGGTGAGGCGTTCGATCAGGAAATCGAGCAACGCCTCGTACAGCGCGCGTTCCCGCATCAGGGAGCGCTCGCGTGCGGACAGCACCTTGTCTTCGAACGCCTTCAGTTCTTCGGTGATGTATCTTTCTGCACTTTTCAGCGTTTGCCGCCTTGTATAGTGCGTAGGTGCCTTGTCGGACTGGCCCTTGCTGATCTCGATGTAGTAGCCGTGCACGCTGTTGTAGCCGACCTTCAGGGTTGCAATACCGGTCGCGGCCTTTTCGCGTTCTTCGAGATCGATCAGGAATTGATCGGCATTGGTCGACAGCGCGCGCAACTCGTCGAGTTCGGCATCGAAACCGGCACGGATCACGCCGCCGTCGCGAATCAGTGCAGGCGGTTGTTCGAGCACGGCAGCGGCGAGGTGCTGCGCCGTTTCGCGATGCTCTCCGAGTTGGTCGAGCAGCCGTGCCAGCAAAGGGCTGTCGTAGCCGGTCAGCGCCAAACGCAGCGCAGGTGTGGCGGCGAGGCCGTCGCGCAGGGTGGACAGATCGCGTGGCCGCGCCGAGCGCAAGGCCACGCGCGCGAGGATGCGCTCGAGGTCGCCGATGCCGCGCAGCACCTCGCGTAGCGACTCGAAACGGCGTTGTTCGATCAGGCTTTCGATCGCCTGATAGCGCAGACGCAGGATGTCGCGATCGCGCAACGGGCGGTGCAGCCAGCGGCGCAGCGCGCGCGCACCCATCGGCGTGATCGTGGAATCGAGCACGCCAAGCAGAGTGTGTTCCTGGCGCCCACTCGGGTGCGTGTCGAGTTCGAGATTGCGCCGCGTCGCCGCGTCGAGCGCAATGGTTTCGGCGGGATTCTCGACTGCCAGCCCGGACAGATGCGGCAGCGCGGATTTTTGCGTCTCCTCGACGTAGCCCAGCAGGCTGCCCGCAGCGGCGATCGCAAGCGGCATGTTCTCGCAGCCGTATCCCGACAGATCGCGCACGCCGAAGAATTTCGTCATCTGGCGTTGCGCGGTTTCCGCATCGAAATGCCACGGCGCGCGCTTGCGCAGGCCGGCCAGACCGGAGACGAATTGCGGCCAAGCCACATCTTCGCTGACCAGAGTCTCTGCGGGTGCGAGGCGTGCCAGTTCCGAAGCGAGCTGTTCGGTATCGACGACTTCACCGAGCAGGAAACGCCCGCCGGCCAGATCGATCCATGCGAGCCCATATCCACTCTTGCCCGCGGCGATGGCAAGCAACAGATTGTCGCGGCGCTCCTCAAGCAAGGCCTCGTCGGTCACCGTGCCCGGCGTGATGATGCGCACGACCCTGCGCTCGACCAGGCCTTTGGCCAGCGCGGGATCGCCGATCTGTTCGCAGATCGCCACCGACTCGCCGAGCTTCACCAGCTTCGCAAGATAGCCCTCGACCGCGTGATACGGCACGCCGGCCATCGGAATCGGCGCACCGGCCGACGCGCCGCGCTGGGTCAGCGTGATATCGAGCAGACGCGCGGCCTTGCGCGCATCGTCGTAGAACAACTCATAGAAATCGCCCATGCGGAAAAGCAGCAGCGTTTCCGGATGCTCGGCCTTGGCGCTCAGGTATTGACGCATCAACGGCGTATGGGAGGCGAGATCGTCGCGATTCATCTTTGCGCGGGGCGGGGAAATCGGTTAGAAGGATTCGGCTGAAGCAAGGCACGCATTGTAGTGGAGTTAGCCATGTCCCCGTCCGCCGTCGCCACCGATCACGATTTGAACCAGCTCGCGCAGACGATCGCGGCGATTTTCAGCCAACGCGGCGCTACTCTGATCGCAGCGGAGTCGTGCACCGGTGGCTGGATCGCGAAAACACTGACCGATGTCGCCGGCTCGTCGGCATGGTTCGAGTGCGGCGTCGTTGCCTACAGTTACGAAGCCAAGGAGGCGTTGCTGGGTGTGCGCCCGGAGACGCTTGAGCTGCATGGCGCCGTGAGCAAGGAGACAGTTACGGAAATGGTCTCTGGTGCGCTCGCGCGCTTCGGTGCGACCGTGGCGGTCGCCGTCACGGGTATCGCCGGGCCGAGCGGCGGCACCCCCGACAAGCCGGTCGGCACCGTGTGGATCGGCTGGAAGAGGCGTGGCGGCTATGCGCAGACGCAGGTCTTCCACTTCGACGGCGATCGCGAAGCGGTGCGCCGGCAGACCGTCGCCGCTGCGCTGCGCGGCGTAGAGAAAATTCTTACAAGCTGACGCGTCGTTTGTCCGATGCGGGAGCGGGTCGGGTGTGGGATAATTTGCGCGTCCAATCAAGATCAAAAAACCACCTTCACTCGGCGCACGGCGCGCGCCGACCCTGATCAAGTCCTGGCAGGCTCTCTCCTGTCGGCGGAAGAAGTGTCCAAGCATCGCAATCCGTGAGACGGGTACCAGCCAATCTCACGTCCACTCGCATACTTTGAGGTATCAGCAATGGATGACAACAAGCGCAAGGCCCTTTCCGCCGCTCTCGGCCAGATCGAAAAGCAATTCGGCAAAGGCGCCGTCATGCGCATGGGCGATCGCGCGGTCGATGTGATCGAGTCGATTCCGACCGGATCGCTGATGCTCGACATCGCGCTGGGCATCGGCGGCCTTCCGCGCGGACGCGTGGTCGAAATTTACGGGCCGGAAGCCTCGGGCAAGACCACGCTCACGCTGCAGGTCATCGCACAGGCGCAGAAGCTGGGCGGCGCCTGCGCCTTTATCGATGCGGAGCATGCGCTGGATCCGACCTATGCGGAAAAACTCGGCGTCAAGGTCGACGACCTGCTGCTCTCGCAGCCCGACACGGGCGAGCAGGCGCTGGAAATCGCCGACATGCTGGTGCGTTCGAGCGCCGTGGATGTGGTCGTGATCGATTCCGTCGCCGCGCTCACGCCGCGCGCGGAAATCGAGGGCGAAATGGGCGATCAGCTGCCCGGCCTGCAGGCGCGCCTCATGAGCCAGGCGCTGCGTAAGCTCACCGGCAATATCAAGCGTTCCAATACGATGGTGATCTTCATCAACCAGTTGCGCATGAAGATCGGCGTGATGATGCCCGGCCAGAGTCCGGAGGTCACCACCGGCGGCAATGCGCTGAAGTTTTACGCCTCGGTACGCCTGGACATCCGTCGCATCGGCGCGGTGAAGAAGGGCGAGGAAATCGTCGGCAACCAGACCAAGATCAAGGTGGTCAAGAACAAGCTGGCGCCGCCGTTCAAGCAGGTGATCACCGAGATTCTCTACGGCGAGGGCATCTCGCGCGAAGGCGAGCTGATCGACATGGGCAGCGAGCACAAGATCGTGGAGAAGTCCGGCGCATGGTACAGCTACGGTGGCGAACGCATCGGCCAGGGCAAGGACAATGCGCGCCAGTATCTGAAAGACAATCCGACAGCCGCCAAGGAAATTGAGGACAAGCTGCGTGCTGCGCTCGCGCCGAAGGCCACCGCAGCGGCCGCGCCGCAGGCGGAGAAGTTGGAGGAGGTTTGATGCGCCCGGAGTGGTTGCGGATAAACGGATTCGATGTTTGAATGTTCTTCGAAATCGTCAGTGACATTCGCGATGTCGAGACAATAGCCCGTGGCGCCGGGATACGCGAGATTTCCCGGCTTCGCAAAATTTACGGCACAGGACATTGGAGAGAACGCAAGGGAACGGCATCCGTGCGTCTCGCGAATAAGTCCGTCTGCATCGTCGAGTTGCATTGGTACGAAGCAACTGGAATTGGCAGGCGCGAGTTCAAAATCAAGCACTATCTGGACTAGAAATATGGCAAAGCATACGTTCGTGGTTTGCATCAGTAACGAGTCTTACAGCGCTTCGCTTGAAGTGCGCAAGCTTTACGAAATACTGCCTGACGATGAGGCCGCGAAGCACGGCCAGGGGCGTATCATCGACGAGTCCGGGGAAGACTATCTCTATCCGCAGTCTTTCTTCGCGCCGGTGGAATTGCCGTCGCAAACGCAGTTGTTGGTCCTGAAGGCAGCGTGAGAGCGTCGACTGACCCTCAACTTCACTAATTCGCACGCTGAAGCCCTGCGATTGATCCGATGGCTCGCCGCGCCGATGGCAACAAACCGGGCATTGCCTACGACAAGGCGCTGACCCTGCTCGTGCGCCGTGAACACTCCGCGCGCGAGTTGAAATCCAAGCTCGCGCAGCGTGGTCTCGACGCGGACGAGTCGGCTGCGGCACTGGCGAAGTTGCAATCGAAGGATTTCCAGAACGATACGCGCTTCGGCGAGATGCTGGTGCGCACGCGGCTCGAAGGTGGCTACGGTGAGCGCTGGATCGTCGCCGAGTTGCGCACGCATGGCATTGATGAGGGCAGGGCGCATGCGTTGATCGAAGAAGCCAGGCCCGATTGGCCGGAGCTGATCCGCCGCCAACTGCGCCGCCGCTACGGCACAAAGCGCCCGAAGGACTTTGCCGAGCGCAATAAACGCGCGGCCTTCCTATTGCGTCGCGGTTTCGACGCCTCCACTGTTAAACTAGTCGTTAGCGATAGCGATAGCGGCGCAGACGATTCGCCAGACGAATCGGCCTGATACTCGGTTTTTTGGAAGCTTTGGCTTGTCATCCTCGCGAAAGCGGGAAACGCTCTACAACAGCGGAGCTGGTCATCCAGCGCTTTTGATTTCGTCGAAGAGACAGACACTGGATTCCCGCCTTCGCGGGAATGACGGCTTTTGCGGTGCTTTTGCTAACGCAGAACGATTAACGGCTTCAATCACATAAAAATTTCCCCGATGAAAACCAGTTCCGAAATCCGCCAGACCTTTCTCGACTTCTTCAAGGCCAAGGGCCACACCATTGTGCCGTCGGCGCCGCTGGTACCCGGCAACGATCCGACTCTGTTGTTCACCAATTCGGGCATGGTGCAGTTCAAGAACGTTTTCCTCGGCAGCGAGAAGTTGTCCTATGCACGCGCCGCCGATGTGCAGCGCTGTCTGCGTGCGGGCGGCAAGCACAACGATCTGGATTCGGTCGGCTACACCGCGCGCCATCATACGTTTTTCGAGATGCTTGGCAACTGGTCGTTCGGCGATTACTTCAAGCGCGAGGCGATCCTCTGGGCCTGGGAACTGCTGACCGACGTGTTCAAACTGCCGAAGGATCGGTTGTTGGTCACGGTCTACCACACCGACGACGAAGCCTTCGATCTGTGGCACAAGGAAATCGGTCTGCCGGTCGAGCGCATCATCCGCATCGGCGACAACAAGGGCGCGCCGTTCGCCTCGGACAATTTCTGGCAGATGGCCGATACCGGGCCGTGCGGACCGTGCACGGAAATTTTCTACGACCACGGTTCCGATATCGCCGGCGGCCCGCCGGGATCTGCGGACGAGGACGGCGATCGCTATATCGAAATCTGGAATCTCGTGTTCATGCAGTTCGATCGCGCGGCCGACGGCACGCTGTCGAAATTGCCCGCACCCTGCGTCGATACCGGCATGGGCCTGGAGCGTCTCGCGGCGATCCTGCAGCATGTGCACAGCAACTACGAAATCGATCTGTTCCAGCATCTGATCAAGGTCGCTGCGAAGCTGACCGACACGGCCGATCTGGAAAACAAATCGCTGCGCGTGATCGCCGATCATATCCGCGCTTGCAGTTTCCTGATCGTTGACGGCGTGCTGCCGTCGAATGAAGGCCGCGGTTATGTACTGCGCCGGATCATCCGCCGCGCCCTGCGCCACGGTTACATGCTCGGGCAGAAGCAGCCGTTCTTCTACAAGCTGGTCGATGCGCTCGTCGCCGAAATGGGGCAGGCCTATCCCGAGCTTGCGGCGAAGAAGGACATCGTCGCCAAGGCACTCAAGGCCGAGGAGGAGCGTTTCAGCGAGACGCTGGAAAACGGCATGAAGGTGTTCGAAGAGGTGTCAAATGCCGGCCGATTGGCGTTTTACGCGTACG
>JAYTQX010000343.1:0-4556 GCA_043746455.1 Pseudomonadota bacterium | reverse complement strand
CGCGCGCGTTCGGCGATGCGTTCGAGCGCCGCCACATCGGTAACGCGCTCCAGCGCGGCAAGGCGCAGTTGCGCATCCGGATCGGCAACCGCGCGTTCGGCCAGCAATGCCGGCCGCGTCACTCGTTGCAGCGCTGCTGCGCGCAGCTCGCGGTCGCTGGCTAGGGCCACGATTTTTTCCATTTCCTCGGCGTTGAGCGTGTCGAGTTCCGCGATGCGGCGCGGCAACGCCGGCACGCGCACATCGTTCGAGCAGAGCAGGGTGAGGTAGGCGCTGCGCGCGCTGCGGCGGATTTCGCCGTCGTTGTCGCCAGTGGATCGCTCACGCCACGCCTCGTAGTCGTTCAGACGCTTGAGTGCTGCCAGGCGCACGCCGGCGTCGCTGTCGCTGCGCGCGATTTGCGACAGCGCGACGAGCAAGTCGGCGTCGCTGTCGGTGGCGACCGCGGCGCGGCGGACCTCAGGGTCCTTGTCCTGCCACTTCGGTTTGAACAGTAGACGAGCAAGATTCATGACGATAACCGAAGGTGCTCAAAGTAACCGGTTGAGGATACGGATGCCGGCCAGATATTCGCCGAGAACCATACCGAAATTGCATAGCAAGAACACCAGCAGCGTGCGCGAGACGCGGTTCTTCCACCAGCCGCGCCAGTCGATCACGTCGTCGCGTAACGACTCGAAATCGGCCACACGCGGGCGGCGCAACGTCATCTCGACTGCCGCAGCCACCGCGCCGACTGGCACGAATGGACGAAACGGCTTCAGTGGACCGACCACAAAGGCAGTCAACGCGCTGAGCGGATGGCCGCCGCCGAGCAATGTGCCGAGCGCGGCCAGACCGCCGGTGAACAGTACCCAGTCGCGCAGCGCGCTCACGCCGAGATGGGCGCCGCGCGTGAATGCGAAGGCGATTGCGCAGATGATGATCGCGAGCACGCCCAGGCCGATCCACTTCGGCCATTGCGCAGCCGGCGGCGTGCTGCTGAGCGTCTGAATCATTCCAGTCGGTGCTTCCAGCTGTGTTTCGAGCTCGCGCGTCATTCCGGCCAGATGCCCGGCTCCGATCACGGCGAGCACGCGCTTGACCGGCGCGTTTGCGCTTTGCGCGGTTTGGCTTTCCTGGCGCAGGCGTGCCGACATGTAGCTATCGCGCTCGACGATCAGGCTGCGAAACAGTGGCTCGGACTGTTCGGCGAACTCGTTGAATGCGCCCTGCAGCATGTCGCCTTGCTTGAGTTTCTCGATATCGGCTTCGGCAACTTCGCCGCGCTCGAACAGGCTTGCAACCAGGCCGGAGAGGATACCGAAGCGCTGCAAGAAACCGACGCTGCGATACGCGCGCTTGAGCGTGATGCTGACTTCGCGGTCGATCAGCCAGATGGGCTTGTGCTGTGCTTCTGCAAGTTCGGCCGCGGTTTTCATTTCCGCACCGGGCTCGATACCGAACTGCTCGGCGAGACGGCGCTGGTAAGCCGACAGAGCCAGATTCGCCGCAACCATGCCGGCTTTGCCCTGACGAATGATCTGCAGCAGGTCGAGATTGCGCCAGGCCTCGCGATCGCGCAACGCGCGATAACGCGTATCGCACAGTTCCACGGCGATCGCGTCGAAGTTTTCCGTTTCGATCAGCTTCTGCACGGCGACGACGGAAGCGCGCGATACGTGCGCGGTGCCGAGCAAAGTATACTCGACGCCGTCGCGGGTCACGCGCGCGAGCGGCTGAACGGCGAGGATGTCGTTCGAGGAGGCTGCGGCGGGTGCGGAATTCACCGCGGCGGTCGGGTCATTCATCAAATTATTGTCGGGTTCAATCACGGTAGCGCCTGAGCAGATCGGCATACGCATCGACGCGGCGGTCGCGCAGAAACGGCCAGATGCGACGCACGCTTTCGCTGCGCTGCATGTCGACATCGGCGATCAACAACTGGCGTTGATCGGTCGGGGCCTGTGCGAGAAATTCACCCTGGGGGCCGGCGACAAAGCTCGAACCCCAGAATTGGATGCCGCGCGCACCAGTTGTCGTCGAATCCGTTGGTGCGGGCTCGAAGCCGTAGCGATTGCAAGCGAGCAGAGGCAGGCCGTTGGCGACCGCATGGCCGCGCTGCACGGTGACCCAGGCATCGCGCTGGCGCGCTTTCTCGGCGTCTTCGTCGGCCGGATCCCAGCCGATCGCGGTGGGGTAGAGCAGCAGGTCGGCGCCGGCCAGCGCCATCAAGCGCGCGCCTTCGGGATACCACTGGTCCCAGCACACGAGCACGCCCAGCTTGCCGACCGAGGTCTGGATCGGTTCGAAGCCGAGATCGCCCGGGGTGAAGTAGAACTTCTCGTAGAACGCCGGGTCGTCCGGAATGTGCATTTTGCGATATTTTCCACAAATAGCCTTGGCCCGATCGAATACCACGGCGGTATTGTGGTATAGCCCGGCCGCGCGACGCTCGAATAGCGAGGCCACGACGACCAGTTCCAATTCGGCGGCGAGCGCGCCGAGACGATCGGTGCTCGGCCCCGGAATGGATTCCGCGCGATCGAATTCGGCGACGCTTTCGTGCTGGCAGAAGTAGGGCCCGTTATGCAGTTCCTGCAGCAGCACCAGCTGCGCGTTTTGCGCGGCCGCTTCGCGCAGGCCTGCTTCGATCGCATCGAGATTGGCCTCGCGGCTGCCGCGGTCGCGCTCCTGCAACAGCGCCACGCGCAATGGCTTGCTCACTTCAATACTCCTTGCGGCAACTGCATGGTCATGCAATGCAGACTGCCGTTCTGCCAGATCAGGGGCCGACAGGGTACCGGAATTACTTGACGGCCGGGATGCGCGGCGCCGATGACGAGCGCGGCTTCGGCATCGGCCGCATCGCCATACGCGGGCACGAGCACCGCGCCATTGACGACGAGATAGTTCGCATACGAGGCGGCGAGGCGGCGGCTGTCGTCGAGAATGGGCTTCGCCCACGGCAGGGGATGCAGCCGGTACGGCTTGCCATCGAGCGTGCGCAGCGCGGCAAGCTCGTCACCCATGCGCGTGAGTTCGCCATGGTGCGCGTCCGTCACATCGGCACAAGCCTGGTAGACGATCGCGTCGTCGGGCGCAAAGCGCGCGAGCGTGTCGATATGCGCATCGGTATCGTCGCCCTGCAGATAGCCGTGTTCGAGCCAGAGCACGCGCTGCGCATCCAGCTTGTCGCAGAGCAGACGCGTCATTTCCTCGCGGCTTTGCTCGGGATGGCGCTGGTGCAGGCAGCGCCAGGTCGTGAGGATCGTGCCGCGACCATCGGATTCGATCGCGCCGCCTTCGAGCGCCCAATCGACGCGTCGATGTTCGGCGCCAGCGAACAGATCGTGCGCGACGAGACCGCCGATCAGGCAATCGTCGCGGCTGGCGCTGAATTTGCCACCCCAGCCGGTGAAGCGGAAATCGGTCAGGCGGAATTTCTCCCCGTCGGTCAGCGTGATCGGCCCGGAGTCGCGCAACCAGGTGTCGTCGTACTCGATTTCGACGAATTGAATTTTCGTCGTTTGCCCGCTGCCAGCCGCGTCGACAAGCCGTTCGGCACGCGCCCGTACGTCCGCATCGGCTACGCAGATGACGACCGGTTCATGGCGTGCGATCCCCGCGATCAATGCAGCGCAGGTGTCCTCGACGGCAACCAGGCGCGCTGCCCAGTCGGTATTCGCGTGTGGCCAAGCGAGCAGCACGCCCGCCTGCGGTTCCCACTCCGCAGGCAGGCGAAAAGCGGGGGAGATCATTGTGCGCGGGGTGCGTTCTTCGGTCCGAGCTCGTCGGGCGAAACGCGATTCATCACGGCGTCGATCACGCGATCGCGTTCGAAGTAGACGGTGTAATCGGCATATACCCAGCGATTGATCGTCGGGTGCCAGCGCGAATCGCCGCCTGCCGGCGCGAGCTTGCTCGTTGGCGCGCCGTAGCGGCTTTCGACCTGGCCCATGCTCAAGCCACGCGTCGGCAAGTGGAACGCGCGTTCCTGCTTGACCCGGTCGATCAGGAGCGTATCGGCATGCACCGCCGAGACGGCGAAAAACGACAGCGCAAGCGCGCACGACAGCAAGCTGGGACGACAACGCATGGCTTTCACTCCAGAGGACTTCGGCGCGTGAGCCGACGCCCGACTTTGTACCAAATTTATCGCGCGAAGTCGATGTTCCAAGTCACTGATTGGTGCAGAAAAAACGCGACGGTCATCAGGGCGTTTCACTCCACGCGGTGGGATCTCCGGCAGCACGATATGCAAGGGCGCTGGTGTCGGGCGTCGCTGCGGCGACCAGTCCTGATGCTTGGGCGGGGCCGCATCGTCACTAAACCACCACTGCGTATCCCTAAACGCACAAAGGCCGCACTCGGCGGCCTTTGATCGCGATTCTTGAGTCCAATCAGCGTTGGCGCGCCTTGAAGCGCGGATTGCTCTTGCAGATCACGAAGACTTTGCCGCGGCGACGCACGATCTTGCAGTCGCGATGACGCTGCTTGGCAGATTTGAGGGAGGACAGGACTTTCATGACGAATTCCGTTGGTTATCAGGCTTGAGGGCGCAAAAAGTAGCCGTG
>JAYTQX010000342.1:0-4297 GCA_043746455.1 Pseudomonadota bacterium | reverse complement strand
CGATCAAGACGGCGAAGGTTATCTGCGCGCATCGGGGTATTTCGAGCATTACCGGCTGCAGTTGTGGTCGAACTTCACCTATTTTGAATCGAATCCGATCCAGGGCGATCAGTTCAACCAGCGCGACGCGCGCAATATCCTCGGCGGCAAGATCGCCAAGGCCTGGACGCAGCAATTGTTCGGTCACGAATCGGTCACCGAGATCGGCGCGCAGGTTCGTCACGACGACATCCATGTGTCGTTATTGGACACGCATGAGCGGATTCCGTTCCAGACCGTGAGCGACAATCTCGTCGACGAAACTGAAGATGCCGTATACATCGAGAACACGACGATCTGGAACACCTGGTTCCGCAGCGTGGCCGGCGCGCGCTTCGACGCGATCAAACTCGGCCTTACCTCGCAAACCTATGCGGCGAACAGCGGCAACGTGTCGGACAATCGCGCCTCGCCCAAACTCGCGCTGATCTTCGGGCCCTGGGACAAGACGGAATTCTTCGTCAACATCGGCAACGGCTTCCACAGCAACGACGCGCGTGGCGTCGTGTATCGCTACGACCCATCCACCGGCGAGCCGGTCACGCGCGCCCCGGCCCTGGTCGGCAGTTTCGGCAAGGAGATAGGAGCACGCACTGAAATCGTTCCGGGCTTGCAAAGCTCGCTCGCCGTCTGGAGTCTGAATAGCGCGTCGGAGCTGCTTTACAGCGCCGATTCCGGCGGTACGAATATCAACGGCGCGAGCAAGCGCTATGGCGTGGAATGGAACAACCATATGCGGCTCAACGACTGGATGCTGTTCGATGCCGACTTGGCCTGGACGCATGCGCGCTATGCCAACCAGAACGACAACGGCAACGTCGGGGATCAGATTCCGAATGCGGTCGGCAAGGTCGCGTCGATGGGGCTGTCCGTGCATGATCTGGACAAATGGTCCGGCGACATCAAGCTGCGCTATATCGGCCAATATCCATTGTCTCAGGACGGTACGCTGCGCGCGCCGGCGGCGATAACGACCAATGTGCGCGTGCAACGCGAGTTGAATTCCTGGGCAGCGCTGTCGGTGGACGTGCTCAATCTGTTCGATCGCAGGTATTACGACATCGCCTACGAGCAGGACTATCGGATAACGCCGACCAGTCCAGTCGTCCCCAACGGCATTACCGTGCACCCGGGTGAGCCGCGCGAAGTCCGTGTGACGCTGCGTTTGAAACTGTAGGCTGCGGTGATCGAACCCGAGTGCGTTGCGCACTCGCACCGATCGTACTGGCAACAAACACGCACGCGCGCTAACCTCGCGCGCTATGGCGGAAGCAACCCATCACGATCTCGCGCTCGAACCCAACGACGGCGAGCGCCTGGCCAATCTCAGCGGCCCGTTCGAGGAGCATCTGCGCCAGATCGAGTTGCGCATGGGCGTGGAAATCGCCAATCGCGGCAATCTGTTCCGCATCAGCGGTGCCGGCTCTTCGGTCAAGCGCGCCGAACGCGTCCTGCGAAATCTTTACGCGACCACCGAAACCGAAACGCTGAACGGCGCGCAGATCAATTTGCACTTGTCCGAGTCCGGCATCGACGCACTCGATGCGAATGGTGCGGACAGCGCGCAGGAAGTCACGATCAAGGTCAAGCGCGGCACCGTGCGCGGCCGCGGCGCGAATCAGGCGCGCTACCTGCACGCGATCGCGCGTCACGATATCAATTTCGGCGTCGGCCCGGCAGGCACCGGCAAAACCTACCTTGCCGTCGCGATGGCGGTGGATGCGCTCAACGACAGCCGCGTACAGCGGCTCGTGCTCGTGCGCCCCGCGGTCGAGGCCGGCGAGAAGCTCGGCTTCCTGCCGGGTGACTTGTCGCAGAAAGTCGATCCCTATCTGCGCCCGCTCTACGACGCACTGTACGAGATGCTCGGCATCGATCGCGTGACCAAGCTGGTCGAGCGCAATGTGATCGAAATCGCGCCGCTCGCCTATATGCGCGGACGCACGCTCAACGATTCCTTCGTGATCCTCGACGAAGCGCAGAACACGACGGTCGAGCAGATGAAGATGTTCCTGACGCGCATCGGCTTCGGCTCGGTCGCGGTGGTGACTGGCGATGTGACCCAGACCGATCTGCCGCGGCATATCAAATCCGGTCTGCGCGATGCGATCGACGTGCTGCGCGAGGTCGACGGCATCAGCTTCACGTTTTTCACGGCGAAGGACGTCGTGCGCCATCCGCTGGTGCAGCGCATCGTGCGCGCCTACGAGGCCGCGGCCGAATCGAGCGCGGCCACGCCGAAGAATGTGCCAAACGAACGCACGCAGGGCTGAAGGCGATGTCTGGCAAAGTGGGCAACAGAACCCTGGCCTTGGCCAAGATGGCAAACCCCGATGTCGCCGTCAGCTATGCGGTATCGCGGCGCGGTCTGCCAGGCGCGAACGCGTTCCGCACATGGGTGGCAGCGGCAACGACTGGCGCACGACGGCGCACCCCGGTCGCTCTCTCGATTCGCCTGGTCGATGCCGACGAGGGCCGCGAACTCAATCGTCGCTATCGTGGCAAGGATTACGCGACGAATGTGTTGTCGTTCGCGGCCGAACTGCCGTGCGGCATCCGACACCCGCTGATCGGCGACCTCGTAATCTGCGCGCCGGTCGTGGTGCGCGAGGCTGGCGAACAGAACAAAAACCTGCGTGATCATTACGCGCATCTGACCATCCACGGCGCCCTCCACCTGCTCGGCTACGATCACCAAACGAACGCCGATGCGCGGCGCATGGAGGCCCTGGAGCGACGCATCCTAGCGCGCCTCGGCATCGCCGATCCCTACTGAATTAGGGTATTGTTGGTCTGATTCTGCACTAATTCTATCATTCAAGTAGTTGAATTTGCTTATTTTATTAACCCGTAATAAAAAAACGGGTATACTGCGCTGCCGCCCTTCCGGGCTTTTCACCCAGAGCAATGAACGAGGATCCCCCGAGTCCGGCACCCACGCGATCGTGGCTGGACCGCATCAGTCAACTGGTTTCCGGCGAACCGCGCAATATCGACGAGCTGCTCGAAGAACTGCGCGGCGCACAGGCCAACGGCCTGCTTTCCAACGATACCCTGTCGATGGTCGAAGGCGCCATCGAGGTAGCCGACCTGCATGTCGGCGACGTGATGATTCCGCGCGCGCAGATGGTGTCGCTGCCGGTCGATGCGCCGTTCGACGAAATCCTGCGCCGGGTGATCGAATCCGGCCACTCGCGCTTCCCGGTGACCAACGGCGACAGCGAAAAGATCATTGGCATACTGCTGGCCAAGGACCTGCTCAAGTGCTTTGTCGACGGCGCGCCCCGCGACGTTCGCAAGCTGTTGCGCCCGACCGCGCTGATTCCCGAATCGAAACGGCTCGACATCCTGCTCAAGGAATTCCGCCTGTCGCGCAATCACATGGCGATCGTGATGGACGAGTACGGCGGCGTCGCCGGGCTGATCACGATCGAGGATGTGCTCGAGGAAATCGTCGGCGAAATCGACGATGAACACGACGAGGAAGACCCGGCGCGCAAGAAACTGATCCAGGTGCAACCCGACGGTCGCTTCGTCGTCAACGCGCTGACCCCGATCGCTGATTTCAACGCGCGCCTGGGCAGTCAGTTTTCCGATGACGAATTCGACACCGTCGGCGGCATGGTCACCTCCGAGTTC
This sequence comes from Pseudomonadota bacterium, assembly GCA_043746455.1. Lineage (GTDB taxonomy): Bacteria > Pseudomonadota > Gammaproteobacteria > Xanthomonadales > Rhodanobacteraceae > Rudaea. The sequence goes on along the minus strand of JAYTQX010000342.1, from coordinate 619 downwards.
GGCCACCTGCCGGAACCCGGCGAAGAGGTCGCCCTTGGCGGCTTCCACTTCCACGTCACCCGAGCCGACGACCGCCGCGTACTGCAGTTTGCGGTGCGCGTGAATGATGCTTAGTAGGGTTGCACAGACAATCCATGTCGCCATTCCCGCGAAAGCGGGGTGTTCAACAGCCGCATGGCTGGTCATCCATCTTGATCTTGCTGCGTCGGAAGCAAAGTGGATTCCCGCTTTCGCGGGAATGACGGGCATATTAGTGAAACTACCTTGTCCACGTTTCCTCTTAGCTGCACTTGCTTTGGTTCTTTTTTTTGCGTCCCCCTTGTCGCACGCCCAGAATACAGATGTGGCCACGGATGCGCCGGGTGCCAACCTATCCGTTTCCCTGATCACGTTCGGTCCCGGCGAAGAAGTCTGGGAGCGCTTCGGCCACAACGCGATCGAAATCCGCGACCGCTCCGGTAGTGCGCTTTTGTATAATTATGGAATTTTTGACTTTTCCCAGGAAAATTTCTTCCTCAACTTCGCCCGCGGCCTGATGACCTATCGCGCAGCGGCGGACGATCCGGCCGATGAATTGCCGGTCTACGTCGCCGAGGGCCGCTGGATCGTGCGCCAGGTA
>JAYTQX010000341.1:0-4196 GCA_043746455.1 Pseudomonadota bacterium | reverse complement strand
TTTTCCGTGGTCGGCACGTATTCGGTCAGCATGAACTTGCCCTTGCCGCGCACGAACTCGCCGATATGCATGGTCGGCGTGCCGTTCGGATGTTCTTCGTTGCACGGCCACTGGATGCTGCCGAGTTGATCGATCTTGTCGAAGCTCACGCCATGAAACGTCGGCGTAAGGCGTGCGATTTCGTCCATGATTTCGGACGGATGCGCATAGTCCATCGGATAACCCATCGCGTTCGAAATCAGCTGGGTGACTTCCCAGTCGGCATAGCCGTTCTTCGGTTGCATCACCTTGCGCACGCGCGAAACGCGGCGCTCGGCATTGGTGAAGGTGCCATCTTTTTCGAGAAACGAACAACCCGGCAAGAAGACGTGCGCGAACTTCGCGGTTTCGTTCAAAAACAGATCCTGCACGATGATGCATTCCATCGAGGTCAGCGCGGCGGTGACATGCTGCGTGTTAGGATCGGACTGCGCGATATCCTCGCCTTCGATGTACAGCGCCTTGAACTCGCCATCGAGCGCGGCCTCGAACATGTTCGGAATGCGCAGGCCCGGCTCCGATTGCAGATGCACGCCCCACGCCTGCTCGAAACTCCCGCGCACGGCGTCGTCGCTCACGTGCCGGTAGCCCGGGAATTCGTGCGGGAACGAACCCATGTCGCAGGATCCCTGCACGTTGTTCTGACCGCGCAGCGGGTTCACGCCGACGCCTTCACGGCCGATGTTGGCGGTCGCCATGGCCAGATTGGCGATGCCCATCACCGCGGTCGAACCCTGCGAGTGCTCGGTCACACCGAGACCGTAATAGATCGCTGCGTTGCCGCCGGTCGCGTACATACGCGCGGCTGCGCGGACTTTCAGCGCCGGCACGCCGGTCACGCTTTCCATCGCCTCGGGCGAGTTGTTTTCCTGGGCGACGAACCTGCGCCATTTCTCGAACGCTTCCGCTTCACAGCGCGCACGCACGAAATCTTCCTTTACCAGACCTTCGCTGACGATGACGTGCGCCAGCGAATTGAGCAGCGCGACATTGGTGCCTGGCTTCAGCTTGAGGTGATAGTCGGCGGCAATATGCGGCGTGCGCACCAGATCGATGCGGCGCGGATCGGCGATGATCAGCTTGGCGCCTTCGCGCAGGCGGCGCTTCATCTGTGAGGCGAACACTGGATGGCCGTCGGTCGGGTTGGCGCCAATCACCATGATCACGTCGGCCTGCATTACTGAATCGAAATCCTGCGTGCCGGCCGATTCGCCAAGCGTGCTCTTGAGTCCATAACCGGTCGGCGAATGGCAGACGCGCGCGCAGGTATCGACGTTGTTGTTGCCGAAACCGGCGCGCACGAGTTTCTGCACCAGATAGGTTTCCTCGTTCGTGCAGCGCGACGAGGTGATCGCGCCGATCGAATCGCGCCCGTATTTGGCCTGGATGCGCTTGAGCTCCGACGCGGTGTGGGCGATTGCCTCTTCCCACGACACTTCACGCCACGGATCGGAAATCTTCGTGCGGATCATCGGCTTGGTGATGCGATCGGAATGGGTTGCGTAGCCGATCGCGAAGCGTCCCTTCACGCAGGAATGCCCGTGATTGGCGTGACCGTCCTTGTTCGGCACCATGCGCACGACTTCCTCGCCCTGCATCTCGGCGCGGAACGAGCAGCCCACGCCGCAGTAGGCGCAGGTCGTGATCAGACTGTGCTCGGCCTGACCTTTCTCGATCAGCGATTTTTCCGACAGCGTCGCGGTCGGGCAAGCCTGCACGCAGGCGCCGCAGGAGACGCATTCGGAATCCATGAACGATTCGTCCTGACTCGCGGAAACCTTCGACAGAAAGCCGCGACCTTGAATCGTCAACGCCAAGGTGCCCTGCTGTTCGTCGCAGGCACGCACGCAGCGCGAGCACACGATGCACTTGGACGGATCGAAGGTGAAATATGGATTCGACTCGTCCTTCGCCGCAAACAGCGGATTGGCGACGCCGTCCCGGCCTTTGTTGCCGATGGTCGCGTAGACGTGATTGGCGCCCTGCTCGTAACCGTAGCGCACTTCGCGCAGGCCGACCGCGCCGGCCATGTCCTGCAGTTCGCAGTGCCCGTTCGCCGGACAGGTCAGGCAATCGAGCGGGTGATCGGAAATATACAATTCCATGACACCGCGGCGGATATCGGCGAGCTTGGCATTCTGCGTCGTCACCTTCATGCCCGCGGCCACCGGCGTTGTGCACGAGGCGGGGTAACCCTTCATACCTTCGATCTGCACCAGACACAGGCGGCAGGAACCGAACGCGTCGAGCAATTCGGTCGCACAGAGTTTGGGAATCTTGATCCCGGCTTCGGCGGCTGCGCGCATCACGGAGGTGCCCGCGGGCACTTTCAATTCGCGCCCGTCGATAGTCAACGCAATTACCTGCGTGGACTTCGCCTTGGGGGTACCGAAATCGAGTTCGACGATGGATAGCATAACTATTACCTCACCACTTACCTACGCCGTCATTCCGGCAGGGATTGCCGCAATCCAGACGCTATGGACGGCACACGGAGCAGACTGGGAACACTCCACAATATTGCTGCAGCGGCATCAACCCAGCATCCATGCAGACTGGATTCCGGCAATCCCTGCCGGAATGACAAGCTCAAGCAAAATCTTCCGCAAAATACTTCAGCGCACTGACCACCGGATCGGGCGTCAGCCCGCCCAGCGCGCACAGCGAACCGAAGCGCATCGTGTTGCACAGGTCATTCAAGGTTTCGACGTTCTTGTCGCGCTCGATGCCGGCGCGGATTCGATCGATCACCTCGACGCCGCGCGTGGACCCAATCCGGCACGGCGTGCACTTACCGCAGGATTCGATCGCGCAGAACTCCATCGCGTAGCGCGCCTGTTCGGCCATATCGACCGTGTCGTCGAAGGCGACGATACCGCCGTGACCGAGCATCGCGCCGATCGCGGCGAACGCCTCGTAATCGACCACGGTATCGAATTGCGACTCGGGCATGTAGGCACCCAGAGGTCCGCCGACCTGCACCGCGCGGATCGGGCGACCCGACAGCGAGCCGCCGCCGTAGTCGTACAACAATTCGCGCAATGTCACGCCGAATGCTTTTTCGACCAGCCCGGTGCGCTTTAGGTTCCCCGCGAGCTGCAGCGGCAAGGTGCCACGCGAGCGGCCGACGCCGTAGTCGCGATAGTACGCTCCGCCCTTGTCGAGGATGATCGGCACCGATGCCAGCGTGATCACGTTGTTGATCACGGTAGGCTGACCGAACAGACCCTTGATCGCCGGCAGCGGCGGCTTGAAGCGCACCTGACCGCGCTTGCCTTCGAGGCTGTCGAGCAGCGAGGTTTCCTCGCCGCAGATATACGCGCCCGCGCCGAGGCGCACTTCGAGATCGAAGCGCTTGCCGCTGCCACGCACATCCACGCCCAGATAACCGGCCTTGTACGCATTCGCGATCGCTGCATTGAGCGCACGCTGCGCGTGCGGGTACTCGCTGCGCAGATAAATATAGCCCTGCGTCGCGCCGACCGCGAGGCCGGCGATTGTCATGCCTTCGACGAGGCACAGCGGATCGCCTTCCATCAGCATGCGGTCGGAAAATGTGCCCGAATCGCCTTCGTCGGCATTGCAGACAATGTATTTTTGTATACTTGTAGTGTCGTGAACGGTTTTCCACTTGATGCCCGCTGGAAACGCTGCGCCACCGCGGCCGCGCAGGCCGGAGTCGGTAACCTCTTTGACGATATCGGCTGACGCCAGCGTCAGCACGCGTTCAAGTCCGCGATAACCGCCATGCGCCAGATAGTCCTCGACGCTCAGCGGATCAGTAATGCCGACGCGCGCGAAGGTCAGGCGATCCTGATTCTTGAACCACACCGAGTCCGCGATATCGCCTTGCGCAAGCGGATGCGCACCGCCGCTGACGAAGCCCGCATCGAACAGGCTCTTCACGTCCGCGACACCGACCGGCCCGTACGCGACACGTCCATTGGGCAAGGCAACCTCAACCAGAGGTTCGAGCCAGAACAGACCGCGCGAACCGTTGCGGACCAATTCGATTTGGACACCGCGCTGTTTCGCTTCGGCGGCGATCGCGCGCGCGACGGCTTCCGCGCCGAGCGCGAGTGCGGTCGCATCGTTCGGCACGAAGATCTTCACGCTCATGGCGCCGCCCTCGCCGCCTTCACCAGATCGTCGAACGC
>JAYTQX010000340.1:0-2543 GCA_043746455.1 Pseudomonadota bacterium | reverse complement strand
ACGATGGCGATAAAGATTCCGGAAAGGGAATCTAGGGTTTCGACCACCGCGCCTTAGCAGCGTTCTTCGCTATAGTGGAACGCTGCTTAGCCGTAAGGCTGGCAGCGCGAGCGTTGCCGCCCTTGAGTCCACCCTTGCGCCCGAGCGCGACCGCTGCTGGGTCTTTGCTGGGATCAGTATCGTTAGTTTGCCCTGTCGCAATGTCGCCGATTAGCTTAGCGAGCGCGAATGTTCCCTTGGGCAATTTCTTCGGGGTCTTGGTCATGCCTACATTGTACCGCGCCGGTAAGTTCCTGACCGGTCAAGCAAAATGAAACTGACCCACTACCAAGTTGTTGTGGGGGCTTTATTTTTTTCCATTTCCCGCTAGAATACGCAGTTCACGGAGGCGCGGCCTGTATTCAAGGTCTGCGCGGATCGCGCGATGTGCGCGTTTAAGCTTCGTCAATTCTTCATTTTACGAGTAACAAACCATGGTCAAGATTCGCCTGTCCCGCGGCGGCGCCAAAGGGCGTCCGTTCTATCACATCATCGTTGCCGACGAGCGCGCCGCGCGCGACGGCCGCAATATCGAGCGCGTGGGTTTCTTCAACCCGGTCGCCGCCGGCAAGGATGTGCGTCTGCAACTCGACACCGAGCGCGTCAACGCGTGGGTGGCGAAGGGCGCGCAGCTGAGCGACAAGGTGCGCGTGCTGCTCAAGGAAGCCGGCAAGCAGGCCAAGGCGGCAGCCTAAGCTTTTCTGCGTCGCGGGGGCCGTCGACATGGCTGCGCGCGATGACGCAAGGTTGCTGCTCGGCAAGATCGTCGGCCTGTTCGGCGTCGACGGCTGGGTCAAGCTCGAATCGTATGCCGAGCCGCGCGAGCGGATTTTCAAATACCGGCCATGGTTCGTCGGTGGCGCCGATGGCGGCGGCGAAGTCGAGTTCGAAAGCGCGCAAGGTCGTGTGCAAGGCAAGGGCATCGTGGCGCGCCTTCCCGGCATCGAAGATCGCGATGCGGCGGCAGCCCTGATCGGGGCTGAGATACGCATTCCGCGTTCGGCGTTGCCCAAGCCCAGGCGCGGCGAGTTTTACTGGGTCGATCTCGAAGGACTCGCGGTCGTCAACACGCAAGGCATCGCGTTCGGCCGGATCAGCCATCTGTTCGCGACCGGTGCAAACGACGTGCTGGTGGCGCGCGACGAGAAAGGCCGCGAACGCATGATTCCGTTCGTCAGCGGACAATTCGTGCAGCAGGTCGATATCGAGGGCGGCAAGATCGTCGTCGATTGGGACGCGGAATTTTGATGGTGGATATTGAAGAGTGCGGCCATGGACGGACGCTTTTTGATTTCAGCGTTCAGGGATGAGCGCAAAAAACTAAGGTCGCATGCGCATCGATGTCGTCACGCTGTTTCCGGAATTCGTTGAAGGCAGCGCCAGGGTAGGCGTTGTCGGCAGGGCGCAGGAGCGCGGTTTGCTCGACGTGCATAGTTGGAACCCGCGCGATTTCGCGACGGACAACTACCGCACGGTGGATGAGCGACCCTACGGCGGCGGCCCGGGCATGGTGATGCTGATCGACCCGCTGCGCGACGCCTTGAACGCGGCGCGCGCGGCAGACAGCAAACCTGCCAAAGTGATTTATCTTAGTCCGCAGGGAACGCGGCTCACGCAGGAGAAGGTCAGGCAGCTGGCACAAGGCGAGCGCTTGATCCTGTTGTGCGGGCGGTACGAGGCGGTGGACGAGCGCCTGCTGGAACACGAGGTCGACGAGGAAATTTCCATCGGCGACTACGTTCTGTCTGGTGGCGAATTGGCCGCGGCGGTGCTGATCGATGCGATCGGCCGCCTGCAGGACGGCGCGTTGAACGATGCGCAGTCGGCGCAGCAGGATTCGTTTTCCGACGGTCTGCTCGATTGCCCGCATTTCACGCGGCCCGAGCAGCACGAACTGGGGCCGGTGCCGGCGGTGCTGATGTCCGGCGACCATGCCGCGATCCGGCGCTGGCGTCGCAAACAGGCGCTGGGACGGACCTGGCAGCGGCGGCCGGACCTGCTGGCAAGAATCGAACTAAAGCGTGAGGAAACTGAATTTTTACTGGAATTTCAAAAAGATATAGAAAAGTAGTGAAGTGAGTCGTCATAACGACGCAAAACTCGGCGTATAATCAACCTCAATCGGTGAGTGTCATGAGCAATCTCCTCCAACAATTCGAAGCCTCCCAGATCACCCGCAAGCTGCCCGAATTCGGGCCGGGCGATACTGTGGTCGTCAACGTCAAAGTCAAAGAAGGCAATCGCGAGCGCGTGCAGGCCTACGAAGGCGTGGTTATCGCGAAGAAGAACGCGGGCCTCAATTCGGCCTTCACCGTGCGCAAGATCTCGCACGGCACCGGCGTCGAGCGTGTGTTCCAGTCGCACAGCCCGACGATCGAGTCGGTCAGCGTCAAGCGTCGCGGCAAGGTGCGCGGGGCCAAGCTCTATTACCTGCGCGGTCTGGAAGGCAAGAAGGCGCGTATTCAGGAAGACCTGACCAAGCGCGCCACGACCGAAGAGTAAGT
>JAYTQX010000339.1:0-6978 GCA_043746455.1 Pseudomonadota bacterium | reverse complement strand
CGACGCCGAGGCGCTCCAGCGCATAGCGAACCGAGCCGATATTGGTACCGCCGGAATCGACCAAAACGACGGAAGCCATTTCAGAAACTACTCCGCTCGGCATCTTGCGCGCCACCTGTGCTCGGAATCCTCATGTACCGCCAAGTACACTCCGGTTCCTGTGCGCAGGCAGCACGCAGCGTGCCTTCGCTCGCTACGCTTTTCAAACGGCTTCCGGCCATCAGAGCGTGCCCTTGGTGCTCGGCAGCTCCGAACCCTCGCGGCGCAACGCTGACCGCAGCGATCGCGCGACCGCCTTGAAGCAGGCTTCGACCATATGATGTGCGTTGTCGCCGCGCACGGCCAGATGCAGGTTCGCATCGAGCGTGTCGCACAGCGAGCGGAAAAAATGCGGCACCAGCTCGGTCGGAATATCGCCGACGCGATCGCGCGGGAAGGCACCGTCGAACACGAAATAGGCGCGGCCGGACAGGTCCAGCGCGGCGCGTGCGATGGTTTCGTCCATCGGCAGAGTGATTGCAACCGTCGCCTCGCCGGCGGACGTTTCCGCGGCGGCGCCGTAGCGGCCGATACCGCGCTTGTCGCCAAGCGCTTTGCGCAGCGCCTGTCCCAGCGCCAGCGCGCAATCCTCGATCGTGTGGTGCTCGTCGATATGCGTGTCGCCCTTGCAGCTCAGGGTCAGCGCAAAACCGCCATGCTTGCCGAGTTGTTCGAGCATATGGTCGAAGAAGCCCAGGCCGGTACTGACCTTCGGCTCGGCATTGGCGTCCAGATCCACTTCTACGCAAATACGCGTTTCCTTGGTGCGGCGCTCGACGACGGCGCGGCGCGGCGCATCGCAAAGCTCGTGCGCAATTGCACTCCAGCTCCACTCACCGGTGTCGAGACGAAAGCTGCGGATGCCGAGATTCGCGGCGAACTGCGCATCGGTTTCGCGGTCGCCGACCATCGCCGAATGCGTCCGGCTCCAGTCGTCGTCGGCAAGATAATGGCGCACCAGCCCGATACCCGGCTTGCGCGTGTCCCTGCCCTCGTGCGCGAAACTCGGATCGATCAGCACTTCGCGAAAGCTAATGCCCTGCGAGGCGAAAATACGCAGCATCAGCTCGTGCGGACCGTCAAAATCCGCCTGCGGGAAACTCGCAGTACCCAGACCATCCTGATTGGTGATCATCACGAGTTCATAGCCCGCCTCGACGCAGCGCTTGAGCGCCGGAATCACCTCGTCGACCGGCGCGAGCTTCTCATAGCGATCGATTTGATGGTCGGCCGGCTCGACGATCAGGGTGCCGTCGCGATCGACAAACAGCAGCTTGCGCGCGTTCATGCGGCTACCTCGCGCAGCCCGAGCCCTGCAAGCAAGGCCGTATTTTCCGCCGGCGTGCCGACCGTGATACGCAGGCAATCAGTCAAACCCGGATAGCGGCTCACATCGCGCACGACAATGCCGAGATCGAGCAGGCGTTTGTACACATCTGCCGCATCCTCGAAACGCACGCAGAGAAAATTTGCCGATGAAGGGTGGATTGCCACGACCCCCGCCGCACTCGGCAGTGCGGCCACGAGGCGCTCGCGCTCGCGCAGCAACAGCGCGATACGCACTTGCGACTGATCGATCGCGGCTGGCGTCAGGGCGGCGAGCGCAGCGTCGACGCAGGCGGTCGGCAGCGGATACGGCGCCTGAATCCGCCGCAACAACGCGACGATTTCCGCGTTTGCGATCAAGGCGCCGACACGAGCACCGGCCAGCGCATAGGCTTTTGACAGCGTGCGCAGAACGGCGATGTTGTCGTATTGCGCCAGCAGGCTGATCGCACTTACCGTTGCCTGCGCAAATTCGAAATAGGCTTCGTCGACGACGACGAGCGCACGGTCGCGCAGCGCGTCGGCAACGCGAGCGACGCTGGCGAGCGGCACCATCGCGCCGGTCGGATTGTTCGGCGTGCAGACGAAGACCAGCTTGGTGTTTTTGGTGATGCGGGCCAGCAGCTCGTCAACGTCGATCTGGAAATTCGCAGTCAACGGCACTTCGATTACTGAAGCGCCTTGCGTGCGCGCCGCGACCGCGTACATGCCGAAGGTCGGCGGTGTGATCGCGATCACATCACGGCCCTCGCGGCAGAACGCACGCACGACCAGATCGATGGCCTCGTCGCTGCCGCGCCCAATCAGCACTTGCGCGGGCGACACTGAATAGAGCTCCGCAAGCCGCGCGCGCAGAGCCGGCGGCTGCGGATCGGGGTAGCGATTCAATAAGGTTTCCGCACTGCCGACCGGCGCCCACGGCGACTCGTTCGCGTTCAACATGATCGCCGCGTCGCGCGCCTCCATCCGCGCGGAGGAATATGGTTGCAGTGCGAGAATTTCCGGACGCGCGCGTTCGAGCAGTTTCATGGGCGCGCCTCCAGTGCCGCCAAACGCAGCGTGACCGCGCGCTCATGCGCGTTCAAGCCTTCCGCGCGCGCCAGCGTGGCCGCGCTCGGGCCGATCGCGCGCAAGCCGTCGGCAGCGAGTTCCTGTACTGTGATCTGCTTGACGAAGCTCGCCACGGAAACGCCGCTCCAGGCGCGCGCGTAGCCGTAGGTCGGCAAGACATGATTGGTGCCGCTGCAGTAGTCGCCGACTGCTTCGGGCGACCATGCGCCGAGAAACACCGATCCGGCATTTTCCACTTTGGGCAAAAGCATACGCGGCTCGCGCACGTTCAATATCAAATGTTCCGGCGCGTAGTCGTTGCTGATCGAGATTGCACTGTCCAGCGAATCGACCAGAATCAGGCGACTTTTCGCCAGCGCCCTCGTCGCGATATCCGCGCGCGGCAACTGCCCAAGCTGTCGGCGCAGTGCAGCGGCGCTCGCCACGAGTACGCCGCGATCGGCTGCGATGAGCAGCACCTGCGAATCCGGCCCGTGTTCGGCCTGCGATAGAAGATCGGCCGCGACAAATTCCGGATTCGCCCCGCTGTCGGCGATCACCAGCACTTCGGACGGCCCCGCCGGCATATCGATCGCCGGCCCCAGCGGCATGGCCGCTACCTGACGCTTGGCTTCGGTCACATAGGCATTGCCGGGACCGAACAATTTGTCGCAGCCCGGCACCGACTCGGTACCGAAGGCCATCGCGGCAATGGCTTGTGCGCCACCGAGTTTGAATACCTGACGGATGCCACAAAGCGAGGCGGCGTGAAGCACCGCTGCATCGGCGCGGCCATCCTTGCCGGCTGGAGTACACATTACCACTTGTGGACATTGCGTAATCTGCGCCGGCACGCCGAGCATCAAGGCGGTCGACGGCAGTGGCGCGCTGCCCGCGGGCACATACAGCCCGACGCGCCCGATCGGCCGCAACATGCGTTCGCAGACGACGCCCGGCGCGGTTTCCACCGTCACCGGTTGCGGCGCGGCGGCGCGATGAAACGTCTCGATACGTGCTTTGGCATCGGCAATCGCGCACTTCAATTCGGGATCGAGCTGCGCGGTGGCGGCTGCAAACTCGGCCTCGGTAACCGCGAACGAGGCCAGCTCGCAGCCGTCGAAACGCCGCGTCAGCGCACGCAGGGTCGCATCGCCGTCCGCGCGCACCTGATCGAGGATGCGAGTGACCGTTTCGGCCAGTTCCGCTCCGCGCTCTAGCGCAGGGCGATCCAGGGCCGCGCGGCGTGCTTCAGCACTCATCGCGCTCCAATCGAGTATCGGCAAATCGATCGGCGTATTTCCCGGACGCGCGTTCATGCCAGCATCTTCTCCACCGGCAGCACCAACAACTGGCTTGCGCCGGCGCGCTTCATGTCTTCGAGGTGCTGCCAGGTGATCGCACCGAAACACAGCGCGTGCAGGGCTACCTGGTCGGTGCTGCCTTCAATCGGCAGCAGGGTCGGAATCTGACCATTTGGCAGCATCTGCTGAATGGTCGCCACGGCCGAGCGCGGCGCATGCAGCATGATCAGTTTCGACTCGCGCACCTGGATTACCCCGTCGATCCGGCGCAGCAGCAGCTCGCAAAGATCGCCGCGCTCGTCCAGCGGCAAGGTCTGCGCGCCGACCACTACGGCTTCGCTTTCGAGGATCACTGCGGCTTCGCGCAATTGATTGGCGACCAGCGTAGCGCCGCTGGATACGAGATCGCAGATTGCATCGGCGTTACCCAGACGCGGCGCGATTTCGACCGAGCCCGACAGCACAACGATTTTTGCCTCGACCTTGTGCTCCGCAAGCCATGCGCCGAGCAAGGCCGGATAACTGGTCGCGATACGCAAACCCTCGAATTGTTGCGGAGCCTGGTATTCCACGTCCTGCGGCAGCGCAATCGACAGGCGGCAGCGGCTGGTGTTAAGCGGGCGCAATTCGCGCGCCGGCACGGGTTTGCTGCTCGCCTGCGCCGCCAGCACCTGTTCGGCGAGTACGTTGCGTCCGACGATGCCGAGATCGCAAACGCCCTGCGCGATCAGTCCCGGAATATCGTCGTCGCGTACCAGCAGCAGGTCGATCGGCATGCTCTCGCCGAAGCAGAACAGCTTGTCGCGGCTCTGGCGGAATTTGAGGCCGCAGCGAGCGAGCAGGTCCTGCGACACCTCCGCCAGGCGTCCGGATTTCTGCACTGCGATGCGCAAGCGATCCCGCGTTTTGCTGACATTGCTCATGATCTTTTCGATGTTCCGCTGTTCGACGTCGGCCGCCCGCGCCTGCGCAGGGGTGGTACGGCGTGATGCTCGACGGCGGCCTGATAGCCGCCGTTGCCCTGGCTGAGGAAACGCGCCACGCGGCCAATCGTAGTCACGCTGACCGCTGTGCGTTCGTGGATTTCGCGGTAGGCCACGCCCTGCAACAGATACGGCACGACGCGCCAGCGATCGACCAAGGCCTCAAGCTCGGCCGGCGTGCACAGATCGCGCAGGAACGAGCGCATCTCTGCCACGCCCTTCATCGACAACAGCGCGCGGCAGAGGTTGTCCTCGGCGGACTCTGCGCTCGTTTCGGGGTCGAGAAAGCGGCGTTTCATGTGTGCATGCTAGCAGCATGGCATATTTTAATCAATGTATTAATGCGCTAGTACATTAACGCAAATTTATCAACGCCGAAACCGGTATGACCGGAGCGATGCCGCCCCCTCCGCTATGCCGTCCTTGGCGCTCCAGACCGGGATCGTTGAGCTGCAGCGATCCGCGTCTCAACCGTTCGACTTCACCAGCAGGTTCTTCGCCAGCGCGCCCTGGAAGCGTCCGATTCCACGCGCCAGATGCAGCACGCCGAACAGCACGGCAATGCCGAAGATGAACACCAGCGGATCGGTGATGATCGGCGGCATGGCCAAGCTGTCGTTGAAGTGGATATCCGTCGCCCAATCGATGCGCACGATGCCGAGCATCCAGCCGATATGCGCGATCGGCGCGGTGATGCAGGCCAAGGACAGGACCGTTCCGGTCACCGCAATGGTGAAATAGATGATGCCCAGGGGAAGCATCATCACGAAATACAATAGCGTCGACCAGGTACGCGGATCGGTGAACATTTCCTTGATCCGCGTCTTCAGTGGCATATTGCGCTGTGCGTAGATCGGCCGGCGCGGCATGCGCTCGCCGAGCATGACCTCGACGATGCGGCCTTCGACCAGGGCGAGCACACGCACCGTGCCGAGGAATACGATCGCGATGACAATGCCGAACACCAGAATCGCCAGACCGAGCGACAACGACACGCCGACCACGGTCAACACGAAATAGACGATGCCCGTGCCGAGCGACAGCAGCATGTAGAACAATGCCGCGTAGGCGCGCGGATCGCTGCCGACCGCGAAGAAACGCCCCAATGCCGTCGTGCGCTGGCGCTGCGGCGGCGCGCGCAAGGCCTCCTGCACCTTGACTTCCTTGTCGACGTAAATTTCTGCGACTTCCTCTGGCGCACCGTAACTGCCGGCGACCTTGGCCAATACTTCGGCTTCGGATTTACCCGGGCTCTCATGCATTTCGCCGCGCAGATGCTCCTCGGCGTCGTACAGCACATCCTGGACCAACGCAGGATCGGCATCGCGCAGCGCGACACGCAGCTGTTCGAGATATTCCGCAATCGTGCGCGGAGTCGGCGTGCTCATTGTCAATCCTCCAAGGTGTGATCTACAAAATCGCGGGTCGCGATCCAGGCCAGGCTCCACTCGCGCAGCACACGCCGGCCCAGCGGCGTGATGCGGTAGTAGCGGCGCGGCGGTCCGGTAATCGACGGCTCGACTTCGCTATCGAGCAAACCCGCCGCGGACAGATTGCGCAACACCGGATACAGCGCGCTCTGCTTGCCGCTTAGCACGCCTTCGCCGGTCTGCTCCAGGCGCTTGACGATCTGATAGCCGTACATTGGCGTGCGCGCACGCGCGAGCACGCCAAGCAGCACCAGCGAAACGGTGCCGGAGCTGAGTTCCTTCTGGAATTTCCAAAGGTGGCTGTCGGTTTCGTCCATGCGCTCTAATCGACCTGACTATATTCGCAGGTCAACTATAGTGTTTACTTAATACTAGCGAATGGGTCGGAAGTAATGTCCGTCAGCCATGTGGTAGGTAGAATGACCAGAGATCGCTTCCGGACATGCGATCAAGTCGAAAGGTACAAAGCCGTCGAAGCAGTTAGCCGCTTCCGTCTCGTGCGCTGAGAATGCCGGATGCTAGTTTCTGGGCCGCGCAGGTTAGACTACTGAACGAGCCATTCATGCCCAAACTTGTGGATTCCAACATGACCAAACAACCTGTTCCCGGTGACTTCGTCAGGAATGAAGCGCTTGGCTTGGGGAAGGCGGTTTCAAGCGATGCTGAATCGGTTTTTGTTTACTTCAAGATTGAAAATGAATCGAACCCAGACAAACGTGTAAAGCAGTTTAAGACGCCATCACCCCATCTGACCTCATCCGGGGTCTTGGCGTCCAGCGAAGAATGCGGGCGGCGCGTGTTGTAGAACGCGATGAATCGGCTCAACGATTCGCGGGCGTGGCTGACGCT
>JAYTQX010000338.1:0-3226 GCA_043746455.1 Pseudomonadota bacterium | reverse complement strand
CAGCTCGCACTCGATGCCGGGCTGGCGACCGGACATGGCTGGTGCCCGATCAAGCCGGACTCGTTCGAGTCGCGTGTGATCGACAATGTGCATGTGATCGGCGACGCCTGCATTGCCGACGCCATGCCGAAATCGGCGTCGGCGGCGCATAGCCAGGCGCAGCAGTGCGCGCGTGCGATCGCCGCGGCGCTCGATGGCCGCGAGCTGCCCGTGTCGGTGCTGGATAGCGTGTGTTACAGCGCGCTCGCACCCGGCCGTGCGCTAGCAATCCACGGTAATTTTCACGTGGTGAACGGCGAGATCCGGCAGATCGAAGCCGAAGGCGTTGCCAGTGCGCGGATATCGGCGTCCGCACCGGCGGGTGAAGCGGACAATTGGTATAAAAGGATCGTCGCCGATTCGTTCGGCGTTTGAGTCGCGCGAAAATCCGTCCGCCGAGGATTCAGTGCGTAGCGCCCGCGACAAAATGAACGTCGTCGTGCGTCGTCAACGCCGTTTCCAGACCAAGGCGTACGGCTTCGATCATCGTCTCCAGCGCCATGCTCGGCGCATTGGCGAAGCGCGTAGTCTGCTGCGGCAGATACGGCACATGCACAAAGCCGCCGCGCGTGCGCGGATATTGCGTAGCCAACCGGTGCGCCAGACCGAAGAACACCTGATTGCAGACGAAGGTGCCCGCGCTATGCGACAGCGCGGCGGGAATTCCTGCGTCGTTCAATCGTGTCAGCATCGCCTTCAACGGCAATGTGGAAAAATACGCATTGGGCGCATTTTCCACCACCGGCGCATCGACGGGCTGCACGCCCGCGTTGTCGGGGATGCGCGCATCGATCAGATTGATCGCGACGCGTTCCAGCGAAATCTCGCTGCGGCCACCGGCTTGCCCGAGCGCGAGTACGAGGGCCGGCCGATGTTTGGCGATCAGCACATCAAGAGCGGTGAGCGAGCGCGCGAATTCGGTCGGCAACTCGGCGCCGACGATGCGATGTTGCGCGATGATTTGACCATCGAGCGCGCGGGCGATTTCGAGCGACGGATTGATCGTTTCGCCGCCGAACGGCGCAAACCCGGTGACCAGCGCCTTGGGTAATGCGGTTTTCTTTTTTGCAACACGTTTCATCGAAAGATCAACCAGGTCATCAACAACAGATTGACCGTGAGCAGGGCGAACGCGGTCGGCAACTGCGCGCGGATCACCGCGTATTCGTCAGGCAGTTCCAGCAGGACCGCGGGCACGATATTGAAATTCGCCGCCATAGGCGTGAGCAGGGTGCCGCAGTAGCCGGTGAGCATGCCGAGCGAGCCGAGTACTGCGGGCGCCGCGCCGTGCTTGAGCACCAGCAAGGGCAGGCCGATGCCGGCCATCATCACCGGAAAAGCAGCGAAGGCGTTGCCCATGATCATGGTGAACAGCACCATGCCGAGCGCGAACGCGGCAAGGCAGGCGTAGCGATTGTCGACCGGGATCACCGCGCCGACGAGGGACGCGACCGCATCGCCGACGCCGGTCGCGGCGAACACGCTGCCGAGTGTGGCCAGCACCATCGGCAGCAACGCGGCGCAGCCGAGCGCGTCGAGCAGGCGCCGGCCTTCGCTCAATGCCTGCGTCGGCGGTGCGCGCGTCGTGCGCAGTGCGACCAGCAGGGCGATGACGCAGGCAAGGCCAAGTGCGACCAGGGTGGGTTGCGCCTTGTCAAGCAGCGGCGCGCCGTTCCACACCAGGAAACGCGCACCCAGCACGAGGACGAGCGTTGCCAGTGGAATCGTCAACGCTGGCACGAACAGGCGATTGCCCAGACGGCGCGCGGAATCGCGGCGTTCGTCGATAGACGCTGCGTCGGTCTGCATCGTGCCGCTGGCCGCGAGCAGGCCGAGCGCGATCACGCCCAATCCCATGGCTTGAGCGGGCCAGCGCGTGCCGGCCGCGGTCGCTTGCTTTATCCATTCGCCGAACCCGAATGGGCAGGCGAGCACCGCCCAGAACGCGGCCATCGCACAGCGCCGCTCGCGCAGATTGAACCAGGCAGCGACGGCGACCAGCGTGCCGATCAGCCAGTAGATGGTCTCAAGCCGCAGCATCGCTCGCCTCGGTCGTCAGCGCGTGCGCGCGTTCGAGCGTGCGCTGGAACCAGCAGATGCGGATCGCGTGAATGATGAATGCGCAGATCGCGGTCGGAATCGCCCACAACGCGATCGCCAGCGGTTCCAGATGGATGCCGTTGCGCTCGTAGAAACCCTGGATCAGTAGCACCGCGCCGAACGCGAGAAACACATCCTCGCCGAAGAAACGGCCGATATTGTCGGTCGCCGCAGCCAGCGCGCGCACGCGCGCACGCTCGGCATCCGGCAGAGGCCGCGCACCGCCGTGTTCGGCTGCCGCTTCGCTCATCGGCGCGACCAGCGGGCGCACGGTCTGTGCATGTCCGGCCAGATCGATCAGGCCGAACATCGACAGCACCTGACGCGCGCCGAGATAGGCGATCAGCAGGCGTGCAAGCGAGAGTTTGCGAAAGCTCGCGATCCACGCCTGCGCGTGCTCGCGCAGGCCGTAGCGTTCGAGCAGGCCGATCACCGGCAAGGTCAGCACGAACAACAGCAGCGCGCGATTGCTGACGAACGAATTGCCGAGCAGGGCGAGCAGGTCGCCGATGCTCATGCCCGCGGCGAGCGCGCTGGCGACACCGGCCGCGACCACCACCAGCACTGGATTGCGCTTGAGCGCGAAGCCGACGACGACGACGGCGATGCCGATCAGTGGCCAGTAGTTCATGCCGAGCCTTGCGTCGTTGCTGCCACGGCAATGCCTGCGGCGCGCAGCGCGGCATGCAGGCGCTTCGCGAATACGGCTGCGTCGGGACGGTCGCCATGCACGCAGATCGTATCGGCGCGAATGCGCAGCGACGCGCCGTCGGCCGTTTCCACTTTTTCATTTTTTGCAATCTGTACTGCTTGCGCCGCGGCGAGATCGATGTCGTCGATGACCGCACCGGCCTCGCGGCGCGAAACCAGCGAGCCGTCGGCGTTGTAGCGGCGGTCGGCGAAGGCTTCGTGGGCGACGGTAAGTCCGATCTGTACGCCCGCCTGCGGCAGCGCACTGCCAGCCAGACCGAACAAGACCAGCTGCGGATCGAAATCACGCACCGCGCTGGCGATCGCATCGGCGAGCTTCGCGTCCTTCGCCGCCATGTTGTACAGCGCGCCATGCGGTTTGACGTGATGCAGGCGT
>JAYTQX010000337.1:0-5057 GCA_043746455.1 Pseudomonadota bacterium | reverse complement strand
CGTGCTGTTCGAGGACTCGATGCGCCTGTACCTGCGCCTGATCGAGCTGCACAAGGACAATTTCACCATCTCGCCGTATCCGCTCGACCGCCACGGCTTTACCAATGCCGATTCCTGGCTCGACGAATACAAGCGCATCTACCGGCTGTTCGAGGCAAACCTCAAGTAACGATTTGCCGGATCAGGGTATTCGTGGATACTGCGCGAATGCCCCGCGTTGCCAAAGCGCAGACCCAACTTCCATCGCCGGGGTCGAAGTAGCGCGCATGAACACGGCGCAAAGGGCCCTCGGCTTCTGGTCCGCGAGCGCACTCGTGGTCGGCAATATGATCGGCTCGGGCATCTTCCTGCTGCCCGCTTCGCTGGCGCCATTCGGCATGGCCAGCTTGCTTGGTTGGGCCGTGAGTGCGGTCGGCGCACTGCTGCTGGCCCTGGTCTTCGCGCGCATGGGGCGGCGCTACCCGGTCAGTG
Organism: Pseudomonadota bacterium; assembly: GCA_043746455.1. Classification (GTDB taxonomy): domain Bacteria; phylum Pseudomonadota; class Gammaproteobacteria; order Xanthomonadales; family Rhodanobacteraceae; genus Rudaea. Next base: position 4,586 of record JAYTQX010000337.1, on the reverse strand, counting down.
GCGGGCCGTACGCGTACGCGCGCATTGCGTTCGGCGACTTCGTCGGCTTCATCATGGCCTGGAGTTACTGGGTGTCGGTGTGGTGCGCGGTCGCGGCGATCGCCGTCGCATTCGCCGGCAGCATGGCCTCGCTGTTTCCGCAGCTGCTCGCAAGCCCGGAGCGCTCGGCGATCTGCGCCTTGGCCGTGCTCTGGCTTTGCACCTTGTGCAATATCGCCGGCGTGCGCGCTGCGGGCCTGGCGCAGCTCATCACCACCATATTGAAAGTCCTGCCGATCGTCGTGATCATTGCCTTGGGCGCAGGATCGCTCGATACGCACGTATTTACGCCGTTCAATCCGAGCGGCGGCAACCTGTTCCAGGTGACGACGACGACAGCAGCGCTCGCGCTGTGGGCCTTGCTCGGCATGGAGTGCGCGACGATACCCGCCGAGCATGTCGTCGATGCCGAGCGCGTCATTCCGCGCGCCACGGTCGCCGGCACCGTGTTCGCCACACTGATCACGGTGGCCGCGTGCACGATCGTGCTTGGATTGCTGCCGCTCGATACGCTCAAGGACTCGCCCGCGCCGTTCGCCGATGCGGCGCGCAAGCTCTGGGGCAATGGCGCCGCCGCCGCGATGGCCGCTGCCATGGCAGTGTCGTGTCTGGGTGCGCTCAACGGCTGGATCCTCGTGCAGGGACAGATCCCGTTTGCCGCGGCGCGCGACGGTTTGTTTCCCGCGTATTTCGCCAGAGTCGATGCACGCGGTACGCCGCGCATCGGCCTGGTCATCGGCAGCGTGCTGGCAACGATCCTCGTCGCCGCGAATTTTGCCGGTTCGCTGGTCAGCATCTTCACTGCGTCGATCCTGCTCGCGACCGCGGCCGCGCTGCTGCCGTATGTGTTCAGCGCCGCGGCAATGCTGCGCCTGGAGCCGCGCGAACCGGACTACGCGCATTGGCGCATGCTCGTCGCCGTGCTCGCACTGATCTATGGTGTATGGGCCCTGATCGGCACCGGCAGCGAAGCCTTGCTCTGGGGCTTTGGACTGCTGCTGGCCGGATTGCCGTTCTACCTGCTGCAACGCTGGCGCCCGCAAAAAAAACTTTCACCGGGCGCCTGACTACGTCACGATACGCGCTTCGCGTAAAGCGTTCCCCTGATGTCCTCCATGCAACGACCCAGTCACGCGCTGACCCAAGGCGCGATCGGCAAGACCTTGTTTCTGTTTTCGCTGCCGATCCTCGCCGGCAACGTGCTGCAATCGCTGAACGGATCGGTCAATGCGATCTGGGTCGGTCACGGCCTCGGCGAAGCCGCGCTCGCGGCGACCTCGAACGCGAACACGATCCTGTTCTTCCTGATCGGCGCGGTATTCGGCGTCGGCATGGCCGCAACGATCCTGGTCGGCCAGAGCATCGGCGCGAACAACCTGGATCAGGCCAAACGCGTGGTCGGCACCAGTCTCGTGTTTTTTGTCGCGATGTCGGTGCTGCTCGCAGCACTCGGCCTCGCCTTCGCCAAGCCGATGATGGCCTGGATGCACATGCCGACCGAATCGCAGCCGCTCGCGGTCGCGTACCTGCGCATTATCTTCCTCGCCATTCCGTTCATCTACGTGCTGACCTTCATCAGCATGACCCTGCGCGGCGCCGGCGATGCGCGCACGCCGTTCGTGTTCCTCGCGATCAACGTCGTGCTCGATATCGCACTCAATCCGTTGTTCATATTCGGACTCGGTCCGGTGCCGGCGATGGGCATCAGCGGCTCGGCGACCGCGAGCCTGATCTCTACAGTCACCACACTGGCCCTGCTGATCGCCTATCTGTATCGCAGCAAGCACTTTCTGCGCATCCAGCGCAGCGAAATGCACTACCTGCGCATCGACCGCGCGATGCTGACTGCTTTGGTCGCCAAAGGCCTGCCGATGGGCCTGCAGATGATCGTGATGTCCGCATCGATGATCGCGATGATCTCGCTGGTCAACAGCTTCGGCGCGCATACCACGGCCGCCTACGGCGCCTGTTTCCAATTGTGGAATTATATACAAATGCCCTCGCTCGCGGTCGGCATGGCGGCCTCGTCGATGTCCGCGCAGAATGTCGGCGCGCAGCGTTGGGATCGGGTCAACCGCATCGCCCTGACCGGCGTCGGCTTCAACTTCCTGCTCACCGGCAGTCTGGTGCTGCTGATCTACCTGTTCAACCGCGGCGCATTGAATCTATTCCTGCCCGCAACCGGTGGCGCGATCGAGATCGCCCAGCACATCAACCATGTCGTAGTCTGGTCGTTCGTGTTCTTCGGCATCTCGTTCGTTCTGGCCGGGGTGGTGCGCTCGACCGGCGCGGTCATTCCGCCCCTGATCATCCTCGTCATCGCGCTGTGGCTGGTGCGCATCCCGTTCGCCTATTCGCTGGTCGGCTCTTGGGGCGCGGACGCGATCTGGTGGAGTTTCCCGCTCGGCTCGCTGGTGTCGATGAGCCTGTCCGCTGCCTACTACCGCTGGGGCGGCTGGCGCAAGGCTCGCATGCTCACGCCGCGCGCGACTGCAACGGTCGCCAGCGTTGATAGCGGCGCCGGCAAGATCAGCGCTGGCATCGGGGACAGTAAAACGTCGAGCGCTGTCCAAGCGTGATCGCACGGATCGGGGTGCCGCAGACCTTGCACGGTTGACCCGCGCGACCGTAGACGAACAGTTCCTGCTCGAAATAGCCCGGCGCGCCATCCGGGCTGATGAAATCGCGCAGGGTCGTGCCGCCGCGCGTGATCGCGTACTCGAGTATGCGTTTGACCTCACGCGCGAGCTGTATGTAACGCGGGCGCGACACCGATCCCGCGGCGCGATTGGGATGAATCCCTGCTGCAAACAGCACTTCGGCCGCATAGATATTGCCGACGCCGACGACGATTTTCTGGTCCATCAGCCAGGTCTTGACCGGCGCCGCACGCCCGCGCGACTTTCGCCACAGGTAGTCGCCGTCGAATTCCTCGCCCAGCGGCTCCGGCCCGAGTCCGGTCAGCAGCTTGTGCTGCGCTCCGGGCGCTTGCCAGAGCTGGCAGCCAAAACGACGCGGATCGGTGTAGCGCAGGATGCGCCCGGAATCCAGGCGCCAGTCGACATGGTCGTGCGCGCCGGCAACGGTACCACCCGGCAATACGCGTAGCGACCCGGACATGCCCAGATGCAGGAGGGCGCTGCCGGCGAGCGTGTGCACCAGCAAATACTTCGCCCGCCGCTCGACCGCTTCCACGCGCTGCCCGGGCAACCGCTCGCGCAACTGCCGGGGTACGGGCCAGCGCAAGCGTGGCTGACGTACGATCACGGCTTCGATACGCCGGCCAACGAGATGCGGGGCAATCCCCCGTCGTGTGGTTTCGACTTCGGGTAGTTCAGGCATGCGCCATTGTGCCAGCGCCGGCGGCTCCTCCACAGGCCGGACGCGATGCCGTTCGGATTCGGACCCACGCCGGGTGAATTGGGCTTAGCGGAGCAGTCTTCGGCCATTGGCTGGCGCCGATCGCCAAATCCGTTGCTGGAAACGGCTGACTACGCCCCCACCTCACTGGTGCGAGGGTGGATGCTCACGTATAGTGAACGGCCCGGGGCGGGGATAATTTACGGTCAAATCGATGGAAACCATACTCAATCTTCTGAACGGCGGGCTGTTGCAGACAACCTGGCTGGTCAAGGTCATTTATTTCTTCATCGTCACCCAGTTGACGATCTTCACGGTGACGCTCTATCTGCATCGCAGCCAGACCCATCGCGGCGTGGATTTCCACCCCGTGCTGGCGCACCTGTTCCGGCTCTGGTCGTGGGTTTCCACGGGCATGGTGACGAAGGAATGGGTGGCGATCCACCGCAAACACCACGCCAAGTGCGAAACCGACGAAGATCCGCACAGTCCGAAATTCTTCGGCATCCAGACCGTGTTATGGAAGGGCGTCGATCTGTATCGCGTCGCCTCGTACGACACGGCCGCGATCGAGAAATACGGCATGGGTACGCCGAGCGACTGGATCGAGCGCAACCTGTACGCCAAACATGCGTACTGGGGCCCGACCCTGATGTTCATCGTAAATATCGCCCTGTTCGGTATCTGGGGCTTGGCGATCTCGGCATTGCAGATGGTCTGGATTCCGTTCTGGGCGGCCGGCGTGGTCAACGGCGTCGGTCATTGGTGGGGTTACCGCAATTTCGAAACCGCCGACATGTCGACCAACCTCACGCCGTGGGGCTTCTTCATCGGCGGCGAAGAACTGCACAACAACCATCACGCGTTTCCAAGCTCGGCCAAGTTTGCGCTGCGCAAGTTCGAGTTCGACATCGGCTGGGTGGCGATCCGCGGTTTCGAGATGCTCGGACTGGCCAAGGTCCTGCGCGTTGCGCCCTCGCTCGACGTGCGCGCGAACGTGCAGCTGCCGGATACGGAAACGATCAAGGCCGTGCTCTCGCATCGCTTCGAAGTGATGACCGACTACTTCCGCGACGTCATCGCACCGACGCTGCGCGAGGAAGCCGCAAATGCCGGCGCCGGCCTGAAGGCCATTCCACGCGCGCTGCGCAAGGCGCTCGGCAACGGCGGACGCTGGCTGGATGCGC
>JAYTQX010000336.1:0-2167 GCA_043746455.1 Pseudomonadota bacterium | reverse complement strand
TTGTCGCCCTTCGGCCGCGGCGCGTCGAGGACGTTGCCGGTGACCTGATAGTAGATCGATTCGGCGATGTTGGTGACGTGGTCGCCGATGCGCTCGATGTTCTTGGCGATGAACATGAAGTGCGCGCCGATCGCGACGTGCTGCGGGTCGCTCTTCATGTAGTCGATCAGGCGCCGGTAGATGCCGGTGTAAGTGTCGTCGATCTGCTCGTCGCAGGCCCACACGGTGATGGCTTTTTCCTGATTGCGCTCGCTGAACGCGACGACCACCGCGGCCAGCTGCCTGCTGGCGAGCGTGCCGAGCTCGCCGACCTCATTGACCCATTCGTCGGGCGAATGCTTGTTCAATGCGATCACGCGCTTGCAGATGTTCGCCGAGAAATCGCAGATGCGTTCGAGCTCGATAACGATACGCAGTGTGCCGAGAACCTCGCGGAAATCGCGTGCGATAGGCTGCCGCAGTGCAAGCACGCGGATCGCGCGCGCTTCGATGTCACGTTCGAGCGCGTCGACATCGATGTCGTCGCGAATCACCCGCGCCGCTGTTTCCGCATCGCGCGCGTGCAGCGCTGCGAGCGTGGTGGCGAATTGGCTCTGGGCGAGTCCGCCCATGCGCTCGATCGCGGCATTGAGCTGGGACAGTTCGTCGTCGAAACTTTTTACGATATGGTCGGACATGGAGTTAGCCGTAGCGTCCCGTAATGTAGTCTTCCGTCATCTTCTGCGTGGGGTTCTCGAAGATCGTCGTCGTGTCGCCGAATTCGATCAACTCGCCCAGGTACATGAACGCAGTGTAGTCCGACACGCGCGAGGCCTGCTGCATATTGTGCGTAACGATGGCGATCGTGTAGTGGTCCTTGAGTTCCTCGACCAGCTGTTCGATCTTGCCCGTGGCGATCGGATCCAGCGCCGAGGTCGGCTCGTCGAGCAGGATCACTTCGGGTTTCAGCGCGACCGCGCGCGCGATGCACAGACGCTGCTGCTGGCCACCGGACAAACCCAGCGCACTTTGATGGAGTTTGCCCTTGACCTCGTCCCACAGCGCGCCCTGGCGCAGCGCTTCTTCGACGCGCGCGTCCATTTCGGCCTTCGACAATTTCTCGTAATGGCGGATCGCGTAGGCAACGTTGTCGTAGATCGACATCGGAAACGGCACCGGCTTCTGGAACACCATGCCGACCTTGCTGCGCAGGCGGTTGAGCGGATATTTCGGATCGATGATGTTGTCGCCGTCGAGCAGCACTTGGCCCTTCGCCTCGAGCTTTGGATAGATCGAGTAGATGCGGTTGAAAATGCGCAAAAGTGTAGATTTACCGCAGCCCGACGGACCGATCAGCGCGGTGACCTTGCGCTCGGCGATGTCGAGGTTGACGTTCTTCAACGCCTGATAGCCGTTGTAGTAGAAATCCAGATTGCGCGCCGACATCTTCGGCGCGGCAGTTTTCACCGCGCCGGAGGTACCGGCACCTGGCGGTGGCGCGATCAGGGAAATGTGCGGGTCAGTCATTGGGCACCTTGTTGCGCAACAGTATCGCGCGCGAAATCAAGCTCAAAACGAGTACAAACAGCGTGACAATCAGTGCGCCGGCCCAGGCCAGCGATTTCCAGCTCGCATATGGGCTCAGGGCGAACTTGTAGATCACCACGGGTACGCTGGCCATCGGCTGGCCGATGTTCGTGCTCCAGAACTGGTTGTCGAATGCGGTGAACAGCAGCGGCGCGGTTTCGCCGCTGATGCGCGCGAGCGCGAGCAGAATGCCGGTGACGATACCGGGCAGGGCGGCGCGGTAGAGCACCTGCACCGTGACCTTCCATTGCGGAACGCCAAGCGACAGGCCCGCTTCGCGCATCGTGCTCGGCACAAGCTTGAGCATTTCGTCGGTCGTGCGTACCACGACCGGCAGCACGATCAGGGCGAGCGCGAGCGCGCCGGAAAGGGCGGAGTAGTGACCGGACTGGCGCACGACTATCGTATAGATGAACATGCCGAGCACGATCGATGGCGCGGAAAGCAGAATATCGTTGAAGAAGCGAATCGCTTCGCCGAGCCGGCTCTTCTTCGCATATTCGGCGAGATAAGTTCCCGCCGCGATGCCGATCGGCGCACCGATGAGTATCGCCACGGCGCACATCATTGCGCTGCCGACAAACGCGTTCAACAGACCGCC
>JAYTQX010000335.1:0-1926 GCA_043746455.1 Pseudomonadota bacterium | reverse complement strand
CGCCTGTTGATCCGCTGAGCGATTCGCGGTCGAGCGGCTGGCGCTACAGGTCGGCGCGCGATATATTCATACAGCTATATCGCCACGAGTTATCCATGCCCTTGTTCGCCGCGCGTTCATTGCATCATCGCGCGCTCGCCGGCCTTGCCCTGCTTGCGCTCGCGGTGCTGACGTCATTCGCGCGTCCGGCATACGCGGACGACCTGACCGTCTCGGCGGCAGCGAGCCTGACCAATGCGTTCGGCGAGATCGCGAAAATGTATGAAGCGCAGCATGCGGGCACGCATGTCGTGCTGAATTTCGCCGCGTCGGATGTGCTGCTCAAGCAGATCGAACAGGGTGCCCCCGCGGATGTGTTCGCCAGCGCCGACGAGGTGACGATGGATCGCGCTGCAAGCGGTGGCCGCATCGATGCGGCGACGCGCCGGGATTTCGCGGCGAACTCGCTGGTGCTGATCGCACCGGTCGGCGGCGCGACGCCAGCGACGCTGGGCGATCTCAAACAGGAACGCTACAACCACATCGCGATCGGCAATCCCGATTCGGTGCCCGCCGGACGCTACGCGAAACAGGCGCTCGTCGACGCCGGGCTGTGGGACGCATTGCAGTCGAAACTCGTCGACGCGCAAAACGTGCGTCAGGCACTGGACTATGTCGCTCGCGGCGAAGCCGAAGCCGGCTTCGTCTACGCCACCGACGCGGCGACGCAGGCGCAGAAAGTCCGCGTTGCGCTGAACCTGCCGACCGCAACGCCGGTAAGCTACCCGGTTGCCGTGGTTGCAGGGTCTGCGCAACAGCGCGCGGCACGCAGCTTTGTAGAATTTCTGCTTTCCGCACAAAGCCAGTTGGTGCTTGCGCGCTACGGATTCAGTCCTGCGAACCCGTGACCGAAGCGCTGCAACCGCTGCTGCTCACACTCAAGGTTTCCGCGCTGGCGACCCTGCTCGCGCTCGTCGCGGGCGTCGCCTGCGCGCGTGCCCTCGGGCGCCGACGCGGGCTGGCGCGCGACGTCGCCGAATCCCTGCTCACCCTGCCGCTGGTGCTGCCGCCAACCGTGCTCGGTTATTACCTGCTCGTCGTGCTCGGCCGCAACGGCGCAATCGGCGGCTGGCTGCATGCGAATTTCGGCATCAGTCTGATCTTCACCTGGCAAGGTGCCGTGATCGCCGCTGCGGTTGCCGCGTTTCCACTGACCCTGCGCGCCGCGCGCGCGGCGTTTGCCGAGGTCGATGCGCAATTCGAGCAGGCCGCGCGCACTCTGGGGCTGACCGAAGCTGCGGTTTTTTTCCGCATCAGCCTGCCGCTGGCCTGGCGCGGCGTCTGCGCGGGCGCGCTGCTCGCCTTCGCGCGCGCGATGGGCGAATTCGGCGCGACCCTGATGGTCGCCGGCAGTCTGCCCGGACGCACGCAGACGCTGTCGATCGCGATCTACAACGCGGTCATGGCCGGCGACGATGCGACTGCGCAGACCCTCGTGCTGATTTCGCTGGTTACCGCCGTCGTCATCCTGATTCTCGCGGCGCGGTTGCTGCAGCGCGCACCGCGCGGCATGCAGGACGCGGTCTGATCCGATGCGTCTCGAGGTCGATATCGACAAGATCCTGCGCGCGCGCGATCGGCAATTTCACCTTGCGGCGAGCTTCGTCAGCCCCGCCGAGATCACCGTGCTGTTCGGGCCCTCCGGTGCCGGCAAGACCCTGACCCTGCGTGCGATCGCCGGCCTGCTGCGCTGCGACCACGGCAAGATCGCTCTCAACGGCACGACCCTGTTCGATTCCACGCATGGCATCGATCTGCCGGCGCGCCGGCGCGGTATCGGTTTCGTGTTCCAGGACTATGCGCTTTTTCCACATTTGAACGTGGTACAGAATGTGGCATTTGCGCGATCGCAGGGCTGGTTTGCGCCGCGGCGTGCGATGGATGCGG